>MWJR01000065.1 GCA_002127415.1 Calditrichaeota bacterium AABM5.125.24 | reverse complement strand
GGGTGTGCGCATCGGAATGTCCGAGGGCAGTGATTGAGATGGTGAAGTGAAAAAAGTCATAACCGGCAATCACGCCGTCAGCCACGCCGTTAAGCTGGCACGAGTGGAGGTCATAGTGGCTTACCCCATAACGCCACAGACCAGCGTGGTCGAGGAGCTGTCTGAGATGTGCGCCCGGGGCGAGCTTTCGGCGACCTTTATGCAGTCCGAGTCGGAACACTCATCGATGTCTGCCTGCATCGGTGCGTCGATGGCGGGTGTGCGCGCCTTCACTGCCACCTCGAGTCAGGGGCTGGCGTATATGTGCGAGATGCTGCACTGGGCCGCAGGAGGGAGGGTGCCGGTGGTGATGGCTGAGGTTAACCGCTCCCTGGCTCCGCCGTGGACAATCTATACCGACCAGCAGGACAGCCTCTCCCAGCGCGACACCGGTTGGATGCAGTTCTACTGCCGCGACAATCAGGAGGTGCTCGATACCACCATCCTCTGCTTTAAGATCGCCGAGCGGGTATCGGTCCCGGCGATGCTCATCCTCGACGCATTTGTCCTCTCGCACACCAACGAGGCGGTTGACATCCCGGATCAGGCGTTGGTGGACAGATTCCTGCCGCGGCGAGTCCCTCACTTCAGGCTCGATCCGGCGGAGCCGCATGCCTTCGGCGGGATGATGAACGTCGATTGCTGGATGGAGTCGCGCTACCACCTGCAGCAGGCGATGGCGGTCGCGGTCGGGATCGTCGATGAGGAGACCGAGCTGTGGGAGAAACTGACCGGGCGGCGATACAGGTCGCTCCAGCCCTACAGGATGGAGGGGGCGCGATACGCCATCCTCGCTGCAGGCACCGCCGCCTGGACGATTACGCTGACGGTGGACATCCTGCGCGAGCGGGGCGTTCCGGTCGGATCCATAGGGCTATGGATGTTCAGGCCGTTTCCGGTAGCCGGGTTTCGAGAGATGGTGCAGGGGCTCGAGCGGCTGATAGTGGTGGACCGCTCCTGTTCCTACGGCCACAGCGGCATCTTCGCCCAGGAGTGTCGTTCGGTGCTGTTCGACATCCCGGAGAGGCCCGAAGTCACCGGCGTCATTGCGGGATTGGGGGGCCGGGAGATAACGGCCGAGGGGCTGGCCAGGGAGGTGGAGGCGATCATCGTTGAACCCGGCGAGGGATTGATAAGGTGGATGGAGATTAAGAAGTGACAAAGTGACAAAGCGACAAAGTGCCTAAGGATAATTGGTAGGGGCGTGATCCCTGCTCCTGTCCCTGCGAAAGCAGGGATTCGCAGGGACATGTTCATCACGCCCGCATTAAGCGCGGGGATGGGCGAACCCGGCTTCCGCCGGGACAAGCTTCAGTCGCCCACCTTTCCCCCCCTGCTATTGCAGGGGGGGAGTAAGGGGGGGTTTTATGAAACCCGGCCATCGATCTGTTTCGTGAACCGTTCATGTTTACAAGCAAAAACAATCCATTATCGATAAGCAATGCCAAGTTCGATGTTGAAAAAAGCTGAGGGCGCAACCGCCCTCGACTCCCCCCACGAGGTGATGTCCCCGGGTCATCTGGCGTGTCCGGGGTGCGGGTCGGCGCTGAGCCTGCGGCTGGCGCTGAAGCTGCTGGCGCCGGACTGCGTGTTTGTCATACCGGCCGGCTGTATGGCCGTCATCGACGGGCCGTTCCCGATCTCGTCGCTGGGGGTGCCGCTTTTACACGTGGGCTTTGCATCTACAGCCTCGGCGGCGGCCGGCATCACCGCCGGTTTTCGGGCCCGTGGCGACCGAAAGACGCTGGTGGTCGGCTGGGCTGGGGACGGCGCCACATTCGACATCGGCCTGGCGGCGCTGTCGGCCTCGGCGGCACGAAACGACGACTATCTCTACGTCTGCTACGACAACGAAGCCTATATGAACACAGGCATCCAACAGTCGTCGGCCACACCGCAGGGAGCCTGGACCACCACCACCCCCTACGCCAGCCCCAAGCCGCGCCCCAAGAAGGACATATTGACGCTGATGATGGCGCACGATATCCCCTACATCGCCTCAGCAACAGCCGCCTATCCCGACGACTTCGCCCGTAAGTTCCAGGCCGCCAAGAGGATCAGGGGCTTCCGGTTCATCCATCTGTTCTGCTCCTGCCCGCCGGGGCACAAATCGCTGGAAGCCGACTCGATCCGCATCAGCCGGCTGGCGGTCGAAACACGGGCCTTTCCGCTATACCAGGTGCGACGGGGCAGATTCAGCCTGACGGTGGTTCCGCCGCGCCGGCCGGTCGAGGAATACATCCGGCTGCAGAGACGCTTTTCACACTGGGGCGAAGGAGAGATCAAACGGATGCAGCGACAGGTGGACAGGCAGTGGCGGAGGCTCAAGGGATTGACTCGCGCAGAGACGCAGAGGCGCAGAGTATGAGTCTCACGCAAAGGCGCAAAGACGCAAAGGGATATTTGTATTTTTTACCGTGTTATTGTGTGAGTTGATTTAGTTTTATGCAGGCGTTGATTAAATTTTACCACAGGCGTTTTGGTCTGGTGCTGGTGGTGGCTATGGCGGCAGCGATGTTCTACGCCTTTCACCGGCAGCTCATCGTCGATGACGCATACATCTCGTTCCGCTACGCCCTGAACCTGGTGGACGGCCAGGGATTGGTCTGGAACCCCGGCGAGAGGGTGGAGGGGTATTCGAACTTCATCTGGGTGCTGCTGGTGGCTCTGGGGATGAAGCTGGGGATAGCGCCCGAACCGTTCACCTTCCTCATCAGTATTCCGATCCAGCTTGCCAGCCTGATCCTGACCTACATCCTGGCTCGCGTGGTTTCAGGCAGCCGCTCCGCGGGGCTGGTGGTTATGCTCCTGGTCGGCCTGAACCATTCAGTGGCTACCTTCGCCACCAGCGGGATGGAGACCCCGCTGCAGCTCCTCGAATTCCTGGCGGTGGCCTGTGTTATCACCTCCGGGCTCAGGAGCGGATGGACCACAGGGAAGACCCTCGGCCTGTCGCTGCTCCTCAACCTCGCCCTGCTCACCAGACCCGACTCGGTTGTCCTGACGGCGGCAGCTCTGGCAGCCTGGTATATTTCCAGGAGAGGTATCAAGGCGGCGGAGCTGACCGCGCTCCTGCTGCCGTTTACGGTCATATTCTTACCTTATCTGATATGGAAGGTGGTATATTACGGCTCGATCCTGCCCAACGCCTTCTATGTCAAGGTTCGCGGTCTGAGCGGGCTGGCATGGGGGCTGTATTACCTTTATCTGTTCACGATCTACTATATGCTGCTGCCCTACGTCGCCGCGCTGATCTGGCGTGGCGGGCGGCTGTGGCGGGATAATCGCCAGGCCGGTATCATGGCGCTGTTCACCCTGACCTGGGCAGCCTACGTCGTTCAGGTCGGGGGGGATTTTATGGAGTTTCGCTTCCTGGTCCCGGTGTTGCCTTTCCTGATGATAGGCATAGTCTGCGTCCTCAAGGGCAACATCGCCGACCGGAAACTGGTGACGGCGCTGGTGGCGGCGCTGTTCCTCGGAACCTTCAACAATATGTTCACCTTCGGGCGGATGTTTTACAGTTACGGTATCGAGACCTCTGAGAGCCTGAGGGACCACATTACAGCGCCGGGCGAGAACTGGATGATGATAGGCAAGAGACTGGGCGAACTGTTCGAGGGAACCGATGTAACAGTTGCGGTTGGTGCGGCGGGCGTGATACCGTATTATTCAGGGCTTAAATCGGTCGATTTCATCGGGCTGACCGACAAGGTAATCCCCAGGATAGGGGAACCTTTCAGCACTATGCCGGGACACCGGGTCATCGCCCCGTTGGAATACCTATACCAGAGGGGTGTGAACCTGATCGTCCAGCCTATTAACCTTATGTTCAGTGAGCGCGACTTCAGGTTGTGGGCCAGGGCGGCAACCTGGCGGGAGATATATAAATTCTTTATGGACGTGGACAAGCCGCTTCAAGGCAGGATATTAGGTGAGGTGCAGTTGATTGGAATTCCTGTTGATAAAGGATATACTCTGGTAGCCTGGTATCTGACCCCGCATGAGGCCATTGACCGGGTGATCAGGGAGCAGGGGTTGAGACGGATCAGGCTTACGCGAAGGTAGAATTTTCGGAGCAGAATGAACCAGACCAAAGGCAAGCCCCCCCCGGCCGTGATCCTGGCCGGTGGAAGATCTGAACGGATGGGATTTCCCAAGCTGCTGCTTACGTCTGGCGGCAAACCGGTGATGGAGAAAATGGTGGCGATCCTCGGTAAAACCGGCTGGGGCGAGGTGGCGGTGGTGATTTCCGAGACCCGGCTGAAGGGATTCATCCGGGAACGGCTGCCCGGGATGAAAGTAATCATCAATCCATCACCCGAAGAGGGGATGATAAGCTCGATCAGGCTGGCGCTGGATTGGGCGGGCCGTGAGTCGTCCGGGCTGCTGGCCTGGCCGGTGGACCACCCGTTGATCGAGGAGGCTACGCTGGAGGCCTTGCGTGCCAAGGCCTCATCAGAACTGGTGCTGGTGCCGACCTACAATGACCGGCGCGGTCATCCCACCTGGTGGGGGAAATCGTCCTGGAGTGCGCTCAGTTCATCCGAGGCCGACGAGGGCGCCAGGGAGGTTCTGATGCTGCCGTCAGTGCAGGTGGAGGAGGTCCCGGTCAGGGATGCGGGGGTGATCGTCAATGTCAACACCCCGGCTGATGCGGCGCTGCTGGATCTGAGCAGGTTTCCCTTTGAAGGAAAGGACTGAAAGAATGTCAAGCCCGGTCGAACCGCTCCTGGAGGCTGCTCGCAGACTCGAGAGTGGAGGACGGTTTGCGATGGTCACGGTGACTGCCACGCACGGCTCCACACCGCGTAAAGTGGGGGCTCGGATGGTGGTGGGACCAGGTGGGGAGATTGTCGGGACTATCGGCGGGGCGGAGTTGGAGAAGCTGGCGATCGAGAAGGCGCTTCAGTGTCTGACGAGTGGTCGCATAGAGCGACTGGATCTGGACCTGGACGACCTTGAGCATACCCAGACCGGGATGGCCTGCGGGGGGCGGATGGAGCTGTTGATCGAGCCGTTTGGAGTCGGGCCGCGGCTGCTGTTGTTCGGAGCCGGACACGTCGCCAAGTCGACCGGCAGTCTGGCTGCGGAGGTTGGGTTTTCGGTTGTTGTTCTTGATGCGAGGCCGGAATGGGCCAACCAGGACCGCTTCCCGCGCGCTACCATCGAGATTGGCCCGACCGAAGACCTGGCTGACCAACTCGATTCAACCCACGACGACTTCATTGCGGTGATGACCCACAGCCACGACCAGGACTATAAGGTGCTCACCCGGATTCTGCGCAAGCCGTTCTTCTACCTGGGGGTCATCGGCAGCGAACGCAAGGCTGCTGAAATCCGACACAGATTGGCCGATGATGGCTTCACCGAGGAGGAGGTCGCTCGGATGACCTGCCCCATCGGGCTGGATATCGGCTCCCATACTCCGGTGGAGATTGCGGTATCCATGGTGGCGCAGCTGATCGCCGTCCGGAGCAGGCGGGAGAAGGAACGGGCTGACTAGTATAGCCCCTTGTGGGCGTTGGACCACGCGCACTCAACTTACTAAAAACCCGGCTTGTGATCCCAGCTTTCGCTGGGACAGGACAAACCGGGGCACCCATCAAGCTGAATGGTAGGGGCGCGATTAATCGCGCCCTTTTAGTTCACCCCCCCTGCTGTTGCAGGGCTTGTCCCTGCGAAGGCAGGGGAAAGCAGGGGGCACGTGACACCACTTCAATCCCCAACTGGATTGACAACAAAGGTCTTGACTTGGGGCTGGAAGTGGATTGTCTTATTAAAGTTGCGCACCCTCATCATTTCAGCGAAAGCATGCCCTCACGAAAGTGGGGGCCGGAATCCAGAGTCCCGGATTCGGGGAATACTGGCTACGACACTGATCATAGCGGATTCGGGTGTAAAGTAGGAGGGGGGTTGATAAGGTGGATGGAATTTCGTATATTTGCTTGGAGGTTCGGTCGGACCCTTACAATCGTGCGTTGGGGGAGGACGCAAGGGTCAAGGTAAGACAGGCATTCCTGCCTGTTAGTATAAATTACCTCCGGATTTCAAAGGCCTGCCCCGGCGGAATTTAATAAACTGGTCGCAGTTTCAAGACCTGCCGGTGGCTCAAAGAATTAAACGAAAGGAATGGTCGAATGGAAGATAAAGGAAAAAAGATACCTGTAACCTATCGCCGATCAGAGGGATATAGAATCCTACCGGTTTCCGGCGCCGTCCTCGGAAAGGGACCTATTTCAGGGGCTCCTGTTTTCAATCTTTACGTGGAAGCAACACCTTTCCCCGAAAAAGCTACGCTTGTAATAAATCCTGACGGGACTGGAAAGGATGACTTTCCTGAAAGAGAGCCCACCATCGTTAGAGAGGTTCTGATCGGCCTTCAGATTCCTCCGCATCTGGCGATATCCTTTGGGGAATTCCTAATCAAACATGGCAGTTCGATTATGGAACAACAACAAAAATCTTTGGCGAGTCAGGAGAGTGCGCAAAGTGACTAGTTTTATTGAAATCACAGAAACGTCGGAGGATCTGCATGCGAGGTTTATATCGGCAGATCCTGCCCACTCGTACTTATCAACTAGATATACACCGGCTTTCCCACATTCTAAGGAGTCTGCTTATAGATTGATATGGAATCAGTTACAAAATGAGAAACTGCGTGATCAGGCTCACCTTCGGATGACTGAGAATGCGCTTGCGCGGCTTGAGGAGTTTGAAACACTTAAGGAGAATTGGGACAGTTATGGAGCTTCTATAATTGATTTAAAAACCATTGAGGAAGCACGAGAAGTCTTACGATTCACTGGCAAAGAAAACCTTCTAAAATCGACTGAGGATCTGGAATTCTATCCAATCCCGACAGTATCGGGTGGAATCACAATCTACTTTGTGTTTGAGTCAAAGGAGGTGCGAATCAAGTTAACTCCAAATCAATCCGATAGAGTTGTATATCGCGTGGATAAGATCAATCCTGACGATTATTCTTACGAACAAAGAACATATGATCGTGACCAGTTACCAAGTCATTTCCTTTGGTTAGTTGGTGGAAATAACCTAAGCTGCGGGGTATCTGCATGGAATCAATACCTAATGAAGACGACCTCTACCTTAGAGTATGTTGGTTTCATTTTGACCTGTCCGGAAACATTCGGAACGAAGCCTTCGAACCTCGTACACCCGCCCATTTGGGCGACAGAGACGATTGCGGGAAAAAATCCGTTGATTGGAGCAAATATAGCAGCCCCAAAGATACTGTGGGTCGAGACACAAGTGGCGGCAAGTGCAGGCGATGTTATTCACTGAACGCTGGTGGTGTTAGAGTAATCGGGCTACTGGTCAACAATGAGCCTAGCAAAAATAACCCTGCTCATTCTGTTTACCATTCCCCGCAACCTCAAAAGATACTTCGCGAATTTTGCCTGGATACAGGAGGGTATGAACAGCCTGATGAGCAACAGTTAGATGCATTACTCAGATTGGCGCGACCTGCGGATGCTTATAGCAGCAAGTGGCCCTGATTCGGGGAATCCGGGGCAACCCTTATTGCTCTCCAAATCTCCCAAATAAAAGAGGGGCGGCCTTCAGGTCGCCGTGTGCCCCGGATTGCTTGTCAATCCGGGTTTCAGTATGCCCCAATCTGGGCGGCGGGTGGCCCGGACAGCTCGCTGGCCGGGTTTCAATAAAGGCAGGTGGGGATTCTGAATCAAGTTAAGAACAGGCGCCGACCCCACTGGATAATTCTGGAGGCGTTATGCCCACTTTAACCATAAAATCCGACAAGCCGGTCGTG
Organism: Calditrichaeota bacterium AABM5.125.24; assembly: GCA_002127415.1. Lineage (GTDB taxonomy): Bacteria > Electryoneota > AABM5-125-24 > Hatepunaeales > Hatepunaeaceae > AABM5-125-24. The sequence continues at coordinate 2,062 of MWJR01000065.1, read as the reverse complement.
GTCGTCCCTTTGGACGAATACGAGGCGCTGTTGGAGACCGTGGAGATTCTCTCCGACCCTACACTGAAGCGCGACATAGAGCGGGCGCGCAAGGAGTTTCGGGAAGGAAAAACCATCAGCCTGGACAAGCTGAGAGCCGAACTTGATGCGGATTGAGCTCTCCAGCCAGTCTGAGAAGCAGCTCCGCAAGCTGAAATCAAATCAGGAGCTGTATCGCCGCATCAATGCAGGATTGGATGATATAGCAGAAAACCCGAATTTGGGCAAGCCATTGGGTGGGGGCTTTGAGGGTGTGCGCTCCTGCCGCGTCGGCAATTGGCGAATACTATATGAGCTCTACCGAAGGCAATTGCGAATACTCGTGATCCGCATCGCCCACCGGCGCGAAGCTTACCGGTGACGGCGGGTGGCCCGGACAGCCTTGTCCCAGCGCCTGTCCTGACGAAAGTCAGGAAAAGCTGGGATTGCTGGCCGGGTTTCTCATAAGGTGGACGACTTAAGCAAGCCCCGGCGGTCAGAACCGCACCGTGGTAGTGATCTCCATACGTTTGTTGCTCCTGACCCTGATCTTGTGCACTTCATCCCCGATCCGCTTCTCGACGACGGTATCGAACCAGATCACCCGTGGTTGGATGTCGAGATTCCGGAAGGTGTAATTGATGTAGTAATGGGCGGCACTCCTGACAGCCCTGTCCCCTTTATAGGGTTCGAATTGGTGGTCCTGGGTGCCATACTGGTATCTATAAGTCAGCCGAACCCCGAAAAACTCGCCTCTCAATATGTAATCACGAAAGTGTGAGGTATAGACGCTGTCGAGCCAGTTATAGGCGTAGCCGTATTCGAGCTCCAGATTGGGATTGCCGAGGTCTATCTGTGGGAAGGTATAGCCCGCCTTCATGCTCCCGCCCCACAGCTCCTCCTTTGCGTATATGGAGTCTTTTCCGGTCTTGTATCTGTCGGCCCAGCGGTAAGGCCAACCGTAGTCGGCGTTCAGCACAAGTGATAATCCTTCGAACTGGTCGGGCATCGAGAGGTTAAGCAGTTCCACGAGCTTAAGCTCGCCGCCCAATAGATAGACCTGTTTGTCAAGAGAGCCGAAACGTGTCTGTTCTTTACCCGCAGCGCCTTCCGGCAGGGTTCTGAGGCATCCACTGACAGCATCGGCGTGGTAGATTCCTCTGAATGTGGCCGGACCGACCGGCGCCAGCAGCTTCATGCCGTTCACTGCCGCGATACGGTCGTCAAATATCCCGTCCCGTGGGTCATCCCCGCGCCTGTCAAGCCATAGCGGTGCGGCATACAGATCCAAGAGGGCGTTCCCCTTCTGTGGAACCTTGCCGGCCAGGATGCGGAGGTAGGGGGTTCTCCAGTCCAGAAATGCCTCCTGAACTTTAGGCTCCAGACCGGATATGTTGTTGATGTCCTGCCACATCACTGCACCTTGCCCACCGTCAAAAAGTCCGGAACGGAGGGTGAATCCGGCGAAAAGGTTATCGGTTATCTTCCCGATGTATCCTATCTGGTAACCGACCCTGGTTCTGGAATTCTCGTCTTTATAACGGAGTTTCCCCCACAACTCAGGGTCGTCTCCTGCGATAACATCGATGTATTCCCGGTAGGTCTCCTGCCGCTGCCTTACCGATACTTGTCCCCACCAGCCGGTGGTTTCGGCCGCAGCGTCTCCCACCAGCATTATGGCAATAGTTGCCGCCAGTATCCCTCTCATTGCGTCTCCGATTTATAGTAGTTATGTGTTGGTTGTTTTTTTTAAGGTATACAATTAATAGTATGCGCTTGCTACCCCCCCCCTTTAATTCCCCCCCCGCAAAGCAGAGGGGAGAGAATAAACTATATTGACAATCGACATTCACCGGCCCGGTTCACCCCGCCACCGCCGCCTGCGCACTCTTGATCCTCATCCTCTGACCCAAATATAACGCACCCCACAGCCCGAATGCCAGCAGATAGCTCAGATATTTTGGCTCGAAGCCAAGCAGGCTGGCCGGTATCTGCGGCTGGAAGGCGATCAGGGTCACCACCAGGAGTCCGAGCATCTCATACC
>MWJR01000188.1 GCA_002127415.1 Calditrichaeota bacterium AABM5.125.24 | reverse complement strand
TAATCCGGATTGCCAGGAGGTCGAGGATCTCGTCGAAGGACTTATCCTGCCTTTTTATCTTGCTGTATATACTTGAGATGCTCTTCAGCCGCCCCTTCACTTCGGCCTGGATGCCGACCCTCTCAAGCTCACGGCGTATGGGGGTGATTACCTCGTCCAGGATAGACTGCCGGACCTTGAGTGACCCTGCGACGCGGGTGGAGATCTCATCGAATTTGGGGCGGTCGAGGACCCTCAGGGACAGGTCCTCCATCTCACGGGCCATTCGGGCGATGCCAAGGCGGTGAGCCAACGGGGCATAGACGTCGCGGGTTTCAAGGGCGATACGCTGCTGGGATCGGCGGGGCAGGGCGTCGATGGTGCGCATATTGTGCAGCCGGTCGGCGAACTTGATCAGGATCACCCGCAGGTCTTTGAGCATCGACAGCAGCATTTTCCGAACCGCCTCAGCCTGGCGTTCCTGGTAGCTGCGAAAGCGCAGCTCGGATATCTTGGTGACACCATCCACCAGCAGCGCCACCTGGGACCCGAAGCGCTCATCGATGTCATTAAGGGTGGTCGAGCTGTCCTCAACCGCATCGTGCAGTAGTCCTGCGGTCACTGCAACATAATCGGTCTTCAGCTCGGTGAGGATATAAGCCACAGCCAACGGGTGGGTGAAGTAGGGCTCGCCGGATTGGCGCCACTGTCCCTCGTGGATCATACGTGCGTAATCGAAGGCCTGCTTGACCAGCTCACGGTTCCAGCGGCGGTGATAGGCGTCGAGTGTGTTCAGGAGTGCGGTGCGCGCCTCATCAAACTGCTTGTCGGAGTTGCTGCGCCGCATGGCCTATCTAACCGAAGAATTGAAGGGTTTTAGCTTCATATACACAGCCTCCGGTCAGAATGGTGCCTGTTCGTCTTTGGCTTTCTCTCTGCCGGGTGCAGCGACTGCCATCTCTTCATCCTCGCTCAGGGCTTCGAACCGGGTGCACTTCGGGTTGAATAACAGTTTGACCGTGCCGGTGGGGCCGTTGCGCTGCTTGCGGATGATGATCTCGGTGGTGTAATCTTCCGGTGCAGCCTCTTCACCTTCGTCTTCCTTCTCTTTGTCACTGCTCTTATACATGCTCTCCCGAAATATAAACATTACCACGTCGGCATCCTGTTCAATGGCCCCCGAGTCGCGCAGGTCGGATAGATGAGGCCGCCGGTCGCCACCGCGCTGCTCGACGGCTCGCGACAGCTGAGACATCGCCACCACAGGAACGTCGAGCTCCCGTGCCAGCGCCTTCATGGCGCGGGATATCTGCGCCACCTCCTGCTCGCGGGTGTTGGCCTTGGGGGGCTTCATAAGTTGCAGATAGTCGATGAAGATAATGCCGATGTCGTGCTGCTGCTTCAGTCGGCGGGCCCGGGCTCGCATCTCCATAATCCCCAGGGTTCCGGTGTCGTCGATGAAGAACGGCATCTCGGATAGCTGACCGGTGGCGTAGGATAGGTTCGGCCAGTCCCGGTCGGGGAGCCTCCCGGAGCGAAGCTTGTGTAGATCGAGGCGCGCCTCAGCGGCTATCAGCCGCATTGCAATCGGCATAGCAGCCATCTCGAGGGAGAAGAAGGCTACCGGAACCTTATACCTGAGGCAGGCGTTACGGGCCAGGTCCAGGCTGAAGGCGGTCTTTCCCATCGAAGGACGGCCGGCGACGACGATGAAGTCCCCCTTCTGAAAGCCGGAGGTGTAATCGTCGAGCCTGGAGAAACCGGTTCCGACGCCGGTCAGCTTCTCGTCCTTATGTTTATGCAGCTTATCGAGGTGTTCGTGGAGGAAGCTGAGAACCGGTCGCAGCTGCTGGAACCCTCCCTGCTGGCGGCTGGAATATATCTCGAACAGCTCCTGCATGGCCCGGTTGAGCAGCTCGGCGGCATCCTGGGACTCGTAGGCTTCGGCTGTGATTATGCTGGCGCTGGTGATGAGCTTCCGCAGCGCAGCCCGCTCCTGGATCACCTTAGCGTAGTATTCGGCGTGGGTGGATGTAGCCACCTCGTTGGCAAGACCGGCCAGGTAGGGGTCATCGCCGGCTGCATCGAGCTCTTCGGTGGCGGTAAGCGTCTCGCTGACCGTCAGAGCGTCGATGGGGGAAGCCGATGCAAACAGACGGCTCATCGCGGCGAATATGAGCTGATGCCGACGGTCGTAGAAGCTGCCGGTGTCGATGATATCCACCACCCGGGCGAAGGCGTCCGGATCGATGAGCAGCGAGCAGAGCAGCGCCCGCTCCATCTCAAGGTTGTGAGGGGGAACCCTGATGTCCGTTCGGGCGGCCTGTGCTGGATCGGGTTCGGTCGTTTTTCTCTTTCGGCGTCTGGTTTCAGCCACTACACCTCCAGAACCAGGCTGCTTTCGGGTTGCCACCCGATCTCGCCCGACAGGAGTTTCATCACCATCTGCATATCCTGCCAGAGCGGTGCCTTCAGGGACGGTGTTCTGAGCAGCGCCGCGGGGTGGTATGTGACCACTAACGGACGTCCGCGGCAGTCGAAGATCCGCTCCCGCAGCGCCTTCACTGCAACATTCGGCCTCATGTTCAACAGATGGACGGCTGCTATCAGTCCCAGCGCGACGATCACCTGCGGCTGGATGATGTCGATCTGCCTGCGGAGGTAGGGCAGACAGCTGGCCGCCTCATTGGGCAGCGGGTTCCGGTTACCTGGAGGGCGGCACTTGAGTATGTTTGCAATATAGACATCCTGCCGGGAGATATTCATCGCACTGAGTATCCTGTCAAGCAGCTTTCCAGCCCGTCCCACGAACGGCTCCCCCAGCCGGTCTTCATCCACCCCGGGGGCTTCACCCACTAACAGCATAGCCGCTCTGGCGTCTCCGGCCCCGAAGACCACGTTCTGGCGGGTCTCTGAGAGCTGGCAGAGGGTGCAGGTCGAGGTCTCCTGCGCCAGCTCGGCCAGACGCTCAGGTCGGTCATCAGGTTCTACGCCGGCCTTTGTCTGCTTCAGTGGAGCATCCAGGACAATCACCGGTTCCCTTTCAGCCAGCTGATGGAGGTAGCGCAGCAGTTCCTGACGTGGCTGGTTCATTGTGCGGAGAGGAACCGCTGTGCCGCCTCCAGCAAGCGGTCGGCGGCTTCCCGTTTGGTCAGGGTCGGCAGCTCCTCGGGCTCGCCGTCACGGGGAACGAGTGTCAACCGAACGGTTTCTCCACCGAAGGCCGAGTGCGGGCGGGTCGGGTCGTTCAGCGCGATGAGGTCGGCCCCCTTTGAGGCCAGCTTGAGTCCGGCTTTCTCCAGGTGGTCGTCAGTCTCAAGCGCGAAGCCGACGATAGCCTGCCGGCTTCGATGACTGCCGGCCCAGGCAAGGATATCCTCGGTCTGGCATAGGGTCAGTTCCGGGATACCGTCTATCTTCTTCAACTTGGAAGCATGCGGCGATTCAGGGGTCCAGTCAGCTACGGCGGCGGCCATCACCAGCAGGTCGCAGCGGTCGAAGTGGGCCTTAACGGCGGCTGACATCTCGGCGGCGGTCTCTACCTCCACAAGTTCAACCCCATCCGGTGGTGGTGCGGCAACTGCTTTACCCCGGATCAGGATGACCTCGGCGCCTCTGAGAATCGCCTGGCGCGCCACCGCATCCCCCATACGACCGCTGGAACGGTTGCTGAGGAAGCGCACCGGGTCCAGCGGTTCGATGGTCGGCCCGGAGGTGACCAGCACCGTCCTGTCCTGCCATCGGCTGCGATCCGCCAGAAGCCCTTCTATCCGGTTCAGTATGGAATCCGGCTCGCTCATCCGTCCGGGACCCGGCTCCTCATGAACCCCACCCATCTCCCCCTCCTCGGGCCCGATGAAGTTCACACCCCTACGGCTAAGCTGCTCGATATTATCCTGAACAGCGGGACTTGTCCACAGTCGTGGGTTCATTGCCGGAGCCAGGAGGATGGGTCCCTGGAATGCCAGAGCGACGGTGGAGGGCAGGTCGTCAGCCAGACCTCCTGCGAGCCTGCCGATGAAGTTGGCGGTTGCGGGAGCCACCACCAGTATGTGGCCCCAGCGGGCCGGAGTCAGATGTATCGGGTCAGCGGGAGGCGGCTCGGGAAACATCTCCGTCAGCACCTCTTTGCCGGAGAGGGTGGCGAATGTCAGCGGGGCGACGAAGCGTGTGGCCGCATCCGTCATCAGGACCTGCACCTCACCACCGGCGCGGATAATCTCGCGCACCAGATGGCAGCTCTTGTATGCGGCGATCCCTCCCGTAACCGCCAGAATCACCCGTCGACGGTCCAGTCTGCCGGCGATGGTTGAGGTGGGGTCTTGATCGATATTATCCGCGATTCCGGTCACTTCTCCTCTTCATCCGGGTATCTGAAGGTGATCTTCTCTTCCTTCAGTTCGCTCAGTGCCTTTATAGTTGGCTTTGGGTGGTGGAAATGATCCACCCCGGGCTTGGATGTTTCCTCCTCTTCGTCCCCCTCCTGGGTCGGTTCGAGTGAGGCGCTCCAGGCATCAACCTCCCGTTTCTGCATACGCCCAACCTGACGGGCGCGATGGGCCGCTATCATTGCCGCTTCGTAAACACTCGAGGCGATCCCGCTGAAATCGTCCACCAGCCACGGAAGCCGGCTCTTGGTCAGGAGAGAACGCTGCTGAGGCGGTGTTTCGGGAGCGTCTGGCGGCTGCTCCTGGTCGGACGCATCTCCCTTCTGGGTGGTGTCACCGGATTTAAGATCGTCCTTCCGGGTGCCTGAAATCTTCGTCTTGGGTTCCCGGGTGTCGGCCATTATGTTATAAATCCTTTAGGTTCGGATTCGTTATCAATAATCTTCAAGACTTGAGCGATTGTTTGCTCAAGATCGTCGTTCACGATACGGAACGGGTATTTGTCCCCCTTGGCCTTTTCAAACGGGTAGCGTGACAGGCGCTTCTCAATAGCCTTTTCGTCGTCGCACTCTCGTAGTCGAAGCCGGCGTCTCAGCTCCTCCACAGACGGTGGATACAGGAAGATCAGGATGCTCTCGGGATAACAGGAGCGGATTCTTTCACCTCCGATGACGTCGATGTCGAACAGGATATGCCGGCCGTGTGTCAGCTCATTCTCAACTTCCTCCCGCACGGTGCCGTAGAATTCACCGTGCACCTCCGACCACTCAATGAACCGATCTTCCTGTCTATTCCGGAAGAACTCCTCCCTGGTGAGGAAGCGGTATTCACGACCGTTCACTTCATAGTCACGCATAGGGCGGGTGGTGGATGAGATGCTGTAGACACAGTCCTTACGCCGCTCGAGTATCTCACGGATAACTGTCGATTTCCCGCTTCCCGACGGGCCGGAAAGCACCACTAACCGCCCGCGTTCAGGCAAGGTTCTGCACCTGTTCACGTATCTGCTCCAGAAGCTCCTTCATCCTGATTGCAGCCTGTGAGATCTCGACCATCCAACTCTTTGAGGCGATGGTGTTGGCCTCTCGGCTCATCTCCTGCAGGATGAAGCTGAGCGTCTTGCCGAGTGAGCCCTTCCTGGCGATGGTTTTGTGGAACATATCCAGGTGGCTCTCAAGCCGGACGATCTCCTCGCTGATGTCAAGCCGGTCGGCCGCCAGTGCGATCTCGGTCTCAAGGCGGGTGCGGTCGAGGCGGCTGTCCTCGAGGAGCTCCTCCAGCCGTCGGGTCAACCGCTCTCGGTATGCATCGGCCTGCCGGGCGGCCAGCTCTTTGACCAGAGCAAGGCTCTCCTGAGTCGATCGGATCCTCTGCCTGATGTCAGCGCATAGGGCCTCCCCTTCGTGATGACAGGCGGTGAGCATCTGCTCCAGCGCTTTCTCCAGCGCCTGCCTGGTCAGCCCCCACAATTGTTCGTGATAAGAGCTGTCATCGTCGGGCAGGAAGAGCTCACCGACCGCCAGCAGATGTTCGAGCTGAACTTCACCTGAGAGACCCAACTCGCGGCTCAGCTCCTCTAACTGCCCGGCGCAGCTGAGCGCTCTGGCTCTGTCGAGCCTGATCACCGGGCCCTGCTCGCCACTCCACTCCTCGCTCACCAGCATCGAGACTCGACCCCGCTCGACCCGTTCCCTGAGCAGATCGCGGATGTTGGATTCGTGGGGATACAGCGCGCGGGGGAGCTTGAGGTTCAGGTCGAGGTAACGGTTGTTGACGCTGCGCAACTCGACGACGACGCTGAGTCCGTCACCTGAGGCGCGTCCTACCCCGTAGCCGGTCATACTATGGGCCAACGATTTTCCTCACGCAAGGCCGTAAAGACACAGAGGAGTATCTGAAATTTTTAATTTTTAATTTTTAATTATTTGCCCCAGCGGGCGTTGATTGATACCCGATGGGTGTCGCCGAGGTCGTCGTGCTCGATGTAGGCGTAGTCGATGCCGACCGGCAGCAACTCCAGACCACCGCCGATAGTCAGCCCGCCGTCATCCGAGCCGACCCTTAACGCGACGGTCTGCCTGACCAGGTATTCGGCGCCGAGATGCAGGGCTGCGGCGTCTGATCCCCCGAAGACCTCAAACCGGTATGATAGATCAGCCGCCGCTGTCAGCCTGGCTTCGAGGGGCGGCAGGTCGATGAGGGCCGCCAGCCCAGTCCTCAGGGTAGAGGGTATGATCTCCTTTCGACCTGTCTGCTCCCATGCCAGCACCGTGCCGAGCAGGTCCCGCACCGCAATGCCGGCCTCAATCGGCAGCCACTTGACCGGCCTGCCTCCGGCACCGACGTCCACGCCGAGGCCATAGGCGCGATGACTGTCTCCGATATGCTTGAAGATGAGCTTCGGCGCCACTCCCCAGCGCCACCGGCCGAAACGCTCGGCCTTGCCGACGAAGAGGACGTAGTCGCCGGAGTTGACATACCGGTCAACCTCGACCCGGTTCTGGTTGGACAGCGGGCCGGGGCCTTCGAGACGGGTGAACGGGATGCCGTTGACGCCGAGCCGTATCAGGCCGGCCGACCAGACTGATCCATCCGGACGGGGAGCGGCATAGACCGCGGAGCTGTAGTCAACCACCCCGGCGAACCGTTCACTGTGCATCAATCCGACCTCAGACCTCTCAACCCGGACCAGCCCGGATGGGTTCCAGAACAGCGCCCAGGCATCGCCAGCCACAGCCGTATAAGCCCCGCCGAGTGCCACGGCTCGCGCCCCGCCGCCGGTGGCCATAAACTCGCCGCCGTAGCGTCCCACTATATCGGTGTGCCCGTCCGACGGGATGATGATAGCCGCAATCAACGCCGCTAAAGGTAGGAACGGCGCCCCGATTCCATCGGAAAACATTTTTACCATAAACAAACCAATATAATCATTTTTGCTCCGATTTCAACAGAAATCAACCTGCTCACATAAATCAGAACCCCAATAAACTGCCTCTCCCTTTCTGTCTCTCTACCTTGACGTCGCGCAGCTGGGCTGATTTGACCGATATCCTCATATAGAAACCTTTTCCAGCCCCGAGCGGGGTCCAGTTGAACATCCCCTCCCAGCAGTGGAGGTCGCGGTGTATCGATATATTCGTCATCGTAACCCTACGACGATCCAGATCGAAGTTGGTGTTGTAGGTCACTTTCCAGTTACGCGTCACCTGAAGGTTGAAGTTCAGGCTGCTGGTGATGTTCTTGCTGATGTTGGCGGGGTCGCTGTGGTTCTCGCTGTAGTGGAAGCTGAGCCCCGCATCCCAGGGGCCGGGTCCCGGCTGCCAGCCCCAATCTCCGCCGGACTCCGGTGACAGGCCCTCGGTCTCGATGGTATCTCGCTGCGCCGCTCCCCGGCCGCTTTTCAGGTTGCAGGAGGTGGAGACGTCGAATTTCACCAGCCTGAGCCCGCCCGGTGCCACGCGGTTGACCGTCACCAGTCGTCCGTTGTCGTCAACGGCCTGGGTGTAAAAGCTGTGCGTGCCCCGCAGGTTTATGCTGAAGCCGGATATCATACTCTGCAATCCACCCGCTCCGGTTGCGGCGAGATTGGGACGGGCTGTCAGGTAGCTGCTCAGGTTCCCCCACCTTAGTGAATCGGCGGCAAAGTTGTGTGAGCTGCTGAGATTAAGTGTGAACAGCTCCCCCTTGACCTCCTTGTCCCCTTTCAGCCTCTTATACTGGAACAGGTTGTTGAGGCTGAGCCCCAGTGACTTCACCTCGGTTCGGGAGGTCGAACCGAACAGGTTGCCGCCGAACCGGTCGTAATACAGCTTCCGTCCCGTCGGAAGGGTGTCACCTGTAGCGGGGTTGATCCTGTGCTCTTCGAAGACGTCAAAGTAACCCCAGCGCGGTTCGCTGAAATCCGGTTTGTAGGTGAAGGTCAGGCTCGGGTCGAGCTTGTGCCGCACAGCCTCCAGGCCCAGGACCCGCGGATGGAACAGTCCGTAAAGTGTAGTGTTCAGGCTGAGACGTGTATCGAACGTTCTGCGCGCCCGCAAGTTCTTATATTCTACCTTATGTTTAACCGTGTCAATCGTCATATTGTTCCGCTGAGTGAATGTCAGCCACTCGTCGAACCACCCCTCGGTGTAGTTGAGGTTCGGTTTCAGCACTATATACTTGAGCGGCTTCAGCGGGGCGGAGAAGCTCAGATTATGCCGGATACCGGAACGATAGAGTTCCGGGAGTTCGTAATAACCTTTGTCCCAGTAAGTGGAATCAATAATGTCCACCTTGCGCCTGTTCTTGCCTTCGAAGCGATAGCCGTAAAATAGCTGGTTATACCAGGCAGCCTCCTCCGGTTTGTCCCCTTCCTTCTGGGGGAACAGGGGGGAGTTGCTCCGGTTGAAGTGGAGCTGCGGCAGCCACTGGGTGACTTCACCGGTGGTGAGGCTCTCCTCGTGATGCAGGTTGATTGAGCCGCTGTAGGGGGTTCCCTGCCATCTCTTGGTGAGGGTGGCGTCGGACCTGATCTCCCGCTTCATCCGCTCGTGAAGGTCGTGCGAGAGGTCCTTTCTGAAGGAGGCGTCCGACTGGTAGTCGGCGCTGATGTTGAGTGAGGTGGTGGGGGAGAGCTGGTGACCGTGATTTAGCCTGACCCACCAGCGGTTATCGACCCGGTCTTCGTAGCGCATATTGATGAGCGATCCGTTCAGGTTGCCGCTGAATATGTAACGTTTGGCATATCTGCTATCGACGGTGAACAGGGTGCCGTAACGCTCGAAGAAATCGAGCGATCCCCTGATGTCGAAGTAATCGTTGGGGGCCCAGTAATAGCCGAGGTTCCTGAAGTATCGCCCCTGTCCGGCCGATTCACCGTAGGTGGGGATTATCAGCCCCGAGTGCCTGCCGCCTTTGGCCGGGAAGACCCCGAAGGGGAAGATTGCCACCGGCACCGGTCCGAAATAGAGCACCACCGGTCTGGCGACGACCTTGTCCTTGACTATCAGCTTCAGATCGCGGCCCCAGAAGTGGTAGTGCGGCTGGGGGGCGTCGCAGGTGGTATATGTGCCCGAACGGATATTCAGGACATCCTTATCCACCTTCTTGATGGTTTGTCCGCGGGTGAGGCCGTCCTCGTAGGCGGTTACCCCCCTGATGATCCTGCCCCGGCGTGTGCGCAGATGATACACCAACCGGTGACCTTCGACCACCTCTTCGCCGTCCCTCATCTTCGGCAGCCCCCTCCAGACCAGGGTGTCGCCGCCGCCCTCAGAGCTGTCCCGCTGAACCGTATCGAGTCGACCCTCGGCAAACAGCATGTTCTCATCCCAGTTCACCTCGATCCGGTGGGCGCTCAGCTCCATAGTCTTATAGCCTAACCTGGCGTCTCCGGTCAGGACGGTCAGACGGGGGTGGAAGGTGAAATCGACCTGATCGGCTGAATAGGTCACGATGGTGTCGAGCTCTCCCCCGGCGCGGGTGGTGTCGATGGTGGTGGTGTCGGTGGAAGCGGTGTCGCCGCTTTCCCCCCCTGCTATTGCAGGGGGGGACAA
>MWJR01000068.1 GCA_002127415.1 Calditrichaeota bacterium AABM5.125.24 | reverse complement strand
CTTGAATGGCGGACGGGGGCGTCCGCCTTGCCAAATCTTGCATTCTCGGACAGACTGTTTCGCCGGAATGATGAGTTGCCGCTGACAGCTTACAGCTAATATTCACCTGTATTTCTGTTCCTCTTCAGGGACAAACCATTCGTCGAGCTGGTAGCCGGGGCGGAAGGGATACCAGCGCACCCCCTTGAATCGTTTGTCATAGGCCGGCTTAGACTTGGCGCTGAACAGGAAGGTGTAGGGTTGTTCTTCGTGGAGTATCTGCTGGAAGCGGTGATACATCTCGACCCGCCTGGTCTGGTCGAACTCGACACGGGCGGCGTCGATCAGGGAGTCCGCTTCAGCGTTGCGGAATTCGATGTGGTTCGACCCGCGCCCCTTGGCTGACTCGGAGTGCCAGACCTGCTTGGGGTCCCCCTTCATCCCGAACACCCAGCCCAGGTAACAGGCGTCGAAGTTGTGGTTGCGGATGTAGTTGTTGATGAAGACCGACCATTCGAGCCGCCGGATATTCATCTCAATCCCTATCATATACAGGTCTTCGCACAGGATACTGGTGAGCTGTTCGGCGAACTGGGAACCGTGCGGGATCAACATCTCGAATTGGAACTCCAGGGCGTCCTTCTCGAGAATGCCGTCGTCGTCGATATCGCTCCAGCCGGCCTCGGTCAAGAGGCGCTGCGCCTCTTCCGGGTCATACACATACGGGACAATGGTCGAGTCGTAGTCGGGACCGTATCGGTAGAAGTTCCCGGTCACTATCTCGGCGAATCCGAAGAGCAATTTGTCAACCACATCCCTGCGGCGGACCATATGCGTCATCGCCAGGCGCACCCGTTTGTCCCTGAAGATAGGATGCGAATTCAGCCAGCCGAGATAGGTGTATTGCGGGATGGTGAAGGTGCTCTTGACAAACTGGTCCAGGAACTTCCTCCGGTTTGTCATAGTCAGATACTGGATGGTCTGGAGGTTCTCCATAAAGTCGATCTCGCCGTTCTTGAGAGCCACCAGGGAGGCTGTGTAATCGGTGAGAACCCGCCAGACGATTTTGTCAAGATAGGCGTAACCCTCCCCGCGCCAGTAATCGGGGTTACGCTTCAGGACAATCTCCTGACCGGTAGCCCAACGCTCAAATACATAAGGCCCGCTGCCGACGGTGGGAGCGCGGCCCTGAGGGTGTGTGTTGAACTGGTGGCCGAAGGTCTCAATCCGGTCGTGGATGTCGCGGCAGACGGCGGTCAGACTGTCACGCAGCGGGAAGCGCTCCCGGCCGGATTTGCGGGTTATGTCACCTGTCATCAGGAGAGCTCGGGTGGCATTTTCGATGCCTTCCTGCAATTCGGTCAACCACCTGTATCCCGCTGCACCATCCGGGTGTTCCGTCAGAAACACCAGCACTTTATCAAGCTGAACCTTTGGCGGATCGGCTTCCAGACCGGGCAGCGCATCCTTGAGGTCATTCCAATCGAGCTTATCGTTGGTGACCGATCCGAGTGACTTCTTCGCCCCGGTAAGAGCCACGGTTGGATAGAGCTCCTCCCATGCTATGTCAACCTCAGTTTCGAGCAGGTCGGCGATGCGGCCGTAGGCTGAGCCGTGCTTGACCTGGAAGTAGCTGAGGTCGGCCATCAGTCCATCGGGATCGAATATATGCCGCGGCAGCACCGAGAAGCCGCCCAGGAATTCGGTATGCAGGAAATAGGACTGGGAGCAGAACATTCTAAGGGTCAGGTCGTCCAGTAACTTCAGGGTATCCAGCTCGGCGTAATAAGGCTTGGTGGGCAGGTCGTCAACGTAGGGATTGATCAGCGCCTTGAGGGTGAACTCGGCGTCGCGCATCGTAAGGGGATGACCGTCGTGCCAGCAGACACCGGACTGGAGCCGCCAGGTATAGACCAGGTGGTCGTCGGATATCTCAGGCAGTGATTCGACCAGGAGCGGCACCTCGTCCCAGGGCGGCTCTCGGCGGGTTTCGATGAACGACTCGTAGAAATAGCCGTAGATATATCGCGCGCTTGCGGAGGTGGAGGTGAGCGGGTTCAGCCCCTCCGGTTCGTCGAGCAGATTCATCACCACCCAGTCGCCTGTTACGGGAGAACCCTCGTAGTTGGCGTTGTTCTCCTCGGGTGACTCACCCTGAACGAAGGCGCCGGAACCGCCTATTTGACAGCCGGTGAGAAGTGTGAAAGTGAGAAGGTGTGAAAGTGTGAAAGTTATATGTGTTTTCAAATACTTGACAAACATTGTTAACTCTTTAACCTTTTTGACTTTCACACTTTCAAACTTGATTGCTTTTCAATTTCAGCCTTATTGGCATCAGCGCCTTCCTTGAAAGCTTGGAGGTTCATCTCCTCTGTGCCACGGGGGACCCTGCGCCGGATGACCGCCTCCCAGATCTCGCCCGGTATCGGGAGCTCGCCGGAGATGGCGCCTAAAAGCACTGTGTTGACCAGCTTGGGACTGCCGACCCTGTTGGCGATGTCCAGACCATCCAGCGCCAGGGTTCGTTTGACAATCTTTCGAGCTTCTCCGATGGGGTCTTCGGGATAGTCATAATCTTTGGTGTGCGCGATGGTGGGAATTATCCTCTGGTTGTTGACGACCAGCAGGCCGTCCTCCGATACCTGGCCGGCCCATCGCAGCCCCTCGGCGGCTTCGAAGGCAAGCACAACGTCCGCTGTCCCTGCCGGTATCAGCGGGGAATAGACCTTCTTTCCAAAGCGCACGTGGGACGATACCACCCCTCCCCGCTGCGACATCCCGTGCACCTCGGACTTCTTGACGTCGAAGCCGGCCTGCATCGCCGCCTCGGACAGCAGCTCCGAGGCCAGGATGACCCCCTGCCCCCCCACGCCGACGATGAGGATGTTGGTTGTTTGTTCAGTCATTTCCAAATGTCTTTCTGAACGAAGTGAATAATCTCCGGTTTTAGTCGCAAGTTACAAGTAACAGGTTACAGGTTTAATTGATTCAGTGGGGCGGGCGTCCCGCCTGCCCACGTGTCATTTTCTGAACTCCTCAGCATTCAGCTTCCGACTTGTCAGCCTCCTCAATCTCACCGACCGGTTCGATGGCATCCACCGGGCAGACCTGCAGGCACAGCCGGCAGCCGGTGCAGGTGTCTGGGTCGATTGTGACCTTGTGAAGCCCCTTATCGGTGGTCTCCTCAATCAGGATGACCGCCGGGCAGCCGATCCGGATGCAGGCGCCGCAGCCGTTGCAGATATCCAGCAGCACCCGGTATGGTTCAGGTTCAAGCTTGACCGGATAAAGGACACAGGGGCGCGTGGTTACCACCACAGTCGGCTCGGGGATGGATACGGCCCTCTTCAGTGTCTTAAGCGTCTCGCCGTAGTCGTAGGGGTCTGTGGGGAAGGCGTGCTTCACCCCGAGCGCCTTGGACAGCTTAATATAATCGACCGCAAAGGTCTCCTCCCCCTGCAGGGTATAGCCGGTGCCGGGGTGCTGCTGGCCGCCAGTCATTGCGGTGGCGCGGTTGTCGAGGATGATTATCGTCACCGGTGCCTTGTTATAAACGGCATCCAGCAGACCGGTTATCCCCCCGTGGAGGAAGGTCGAATCACCGATGATCGCCACTACCGGTCGCTTCGAGCCCTCCACCTGCTGCACGCCCGATGCCATCCCGACCGAGGCGCCCATACAGATGCAGGTGTGCAGGGCGCTCAGAGGCTGCAGCGCCCCAAGGGTGTAGCAGCCGATGTCGCCGAATACCTCCGCCTTCATCTTCTTCAGGGCGGTGAAAACGCTCCGGTGAGCGCATCCCGGGCAGAGCACCGGCGGTCGGGGCAGAACCTCCACCCCGACCGGGTGGATTTCAGGCGCTTGCCCATTGAGGGCACCGGCCTCACGCAGACCTTCAGCCACGATGTCCGGGTTAAGCTCCCCCTCAATCGGAAAGTAGCGCTTCCCCTCGCAGGGGATGCCGGCGGCGTGCATCTGCTCCTCGTAGAACGGATCGAGCTCCTCAACCACGATAAGCCGTTCTACCGTGGCTGCGAAGGCCCGGATAGCCTCAACCGGCAGTGGGTTGGAGATCCCGATCTTGAAAAGTGGGGCATCCGGAAGCACCTCTCGAACATGCTGGTAGGCAATCCCACCGGTCACAATCCCAACCGGTCCCTTGCCGGGTTCCACCCGGTTCAGAGACGATTCTTCACTGTATCGCATCAGCCTTTTGAGCCGGAGTTCGACCTCATGATGACGTTTGCGCGCGAACTGCGGGACCATCACGAACCGCTCGATGTCATGCTTGAAGCCGGTGACCTCGGGTGTGGGCCACGGCTCGAGCTCGACTATCCCCTTGGCGTGCGAGATGCGGGTTGTGATTCTCAGCATCACCGGCGTGGCGAACCGCTCGGAGACCTCCAGCGCGATCTTCGTGAAGTCGTGCGCCTCCCGCGAGTCTGAAGGCTCGAACATCGGTATCTTGGCGAAGCGAGCCAGATTTCGGTTGTCCTGTTCGTTCTGCGAGGAGTGCATCTCGGGATCGTCGGCCGAGACCAGCAGAAAACCGGCGACCGTGCCGGTGTAGGCGAAGGTCATCAGCGGGTCCATCGCCACGTTTACCCCGACGTGCTTCATACAGACCATCGTGCGCGCACCGGCCAGGGCAGCGCCGATGCCGGTCTCAAAGGCGACCTTCTCGTTGGTTGACCATTGCGCCTTAACCCCGGGCAGCCGGGCGAAGGTCTCCAGTATCTCGGTTGAGGGGGTTCCCGGGTATGCCGAGGCAAAATAAACCCCCATCTCGCGAGCCCCCAGGGCTATGGCTTCGTTGCCCGACAGCAGCGTCCTGGTGGGCTCTTTTATTTCGGGAAGTTTTTTTATTTTTACCATGATGTAACTCTATGTCAGCTGTTTGGTTATCGTTTTTGACGATTTGCTGTCTTCATCCCCTTGCTGCTGCAACAGAAGGGGAATGATACATGTGGCTCATTCATATTCCAGCGGCTCTTCTTCACCATCAATAACCCTGAACGCTCCGGCTGCCAGCGCTTCGAGTTCGCCCTCGCCGGGATAGACCAGGACCCGCCCCAGAAAAGTGATATAGGCTCTCAGCATATCTATAATCTCAGACGAATGCACCAGCCCTCCGGTGAGGATAATCGCATCCAGCTTCTCGCCAAGCGCCGCCGCCATAGCGCCGATCTCCTTGGCGTCCTGATAGATCATCCCCCGCAGGGCCAGGTCAGCCTGGCGGTCGCCGCGGTCGGCGCGTTCAATGACCTCCCGAACGTCGGATGTGCCGCAGTAGGCTATCAATCCGGACCTGCGGGCCATCCCGTCCAGCAGCTCCTCGCGAGTGACCTCGCCCGAGAAGCAGCGGTCAACCAGAGGGCCGATCGGGAGTGCTCCGGCCCGCTCCGGGGAGTAGGGCCCCATTCCGAGCAGGGCGTCATTCACGTCGATAATCCTTCCGCCGACCACGGCGGCGATGGAGGTTCCTCCGCCGAGATGAGCCACCACGAAGCGGGTCTCCTCCACCGACTTGCCAATTTCAACCGCAGCCCTTCGCACCACGGCCTTGATGTTCAAGGCGTGCGACCGGCTGCGGCGTTCGATCCAGGAAACCCCGGAGAGCCTGGCTACATCGGTGAATTCATCGACGGTCACCGGATCGACTACGTAGGCTCCGACCCCGAACCGCCGGGCGTAATGGTCGGCCAGCATTGCCCCCAGATTGCTGGCGTGATTCGAATACCTGCCCGAGGCAAGGTCATCCAGCATAGCCTGATTAATCCGATAAGTTCCTCCCTGCAGCGGCTTCAGCGGACCGCACCGCCCTACAGCACCGACCACCTTCATACCCTTCAGGAGAGGTTCAATATCCGCGTCGATTACCAGCCGCCGGTAATCGAACTGCTCGAAGACCTGTGGCGCGAGCTTGTCGGCCGGATGACGCACCACCTTCTCCACCACACACCCCTCCCGCGACCAGAGAGCGAACTTGGTCGAGGTTGAACCGGGATTTATGACTATGAGGACTTCTTTTTCAGGATCCATACATATCCGGGGAGGGCGGACATTCTTGTCCGCCACTTTATCGGGCGTGACAGGCATGTCCCTGCGAAGACAGGGATCGTGCCCCTACCGGTAATGTCTTTGTTAATTGTTAATATACGAAATTTTTCACGAACTTTCCACCTTATCGCGTCGACGCAGGGCTCGGATGAAGATTCCGATCCCCAGCGCCATCCCGACGACCCAGATATACCAGGGAAAGGAGTGGGGCATCTCTTTCTTAATCACCGCCGGTGCGCCGATCAGGAATGAGGCGATTATGATACACCCGGCGAGTGTCTCCAGAAGCCACTCCAACCGTGTAGGGCACAATACCACGTCCCG
Organism: Calditrichaeota bacterium AABM5.125.24; assembly: GCA_002127415.1. Lineage (GTDB taxonomy): Bacteria > Electryoneota > AABM5-125-24 > Hatepunaeales > Hatepunaeaceae > AABM5-125-24. The sequence goes on along the minus strand of MWJR01000068.1, from coordinate 3,551 downwards.
GTCGAGCCGGCGCCAGATGTTCCATGCCGCCCAGATTAAAGCCACCGATACCAGAATCGGCGCCCACACCGGCCCCACCCAGGGTGCGGGGATGAGGAAGAGCAGATCGGTGGTTCCCGGCGATGGGGGCCAGCATTCAAACAGCTTCAGGAATAGATAGTAGGTGATGTCCCAGACACCGAAACCGTATGCGAGGCCGGCGAAGCGGTCGATGAAACACGAACCCATGAGGGTCGCCACCGACAATAGCATCAACAGGCTGGCTGCCTCACGCCCCAGTTCGATCAGTATCATACGGATGGGGATATCCTGCAGTGGAAAGGTGAATCCTTCCGGATAGTATAGCTCCCGCAGGTATTCGACCAGTGCCGCCTCGAAGTAGCCCATCGACAGGGCGAACAGCCCGCCCCACAACAGCTTGCGGCGCAGGGGTAATCGTGGTGTATGTGCCGTCATCAGAGCCTGAAATAAGATGTCCGTTCCGTATGTTATAAAAAGTTACCCCGCCGGGCGGTTGATGTCAAGCTCGGTTGCCAGGGGGTAAGGTGGGATGGTATATTAACTATTTCATCATCACTGCGACGGTGTTGGAGAAACGTGGCACCGCTTCATATTGGCGTTTCGTTCGATCTTGTTGCCGGAGCATAGAAACTCGATTATGGCCAGGAAATCCCCACGGAGAAAACCCACTGCCTCCAAACCTCCATCTCCGGATGAGTCACGGCGGAGGGGCAGGATTGCTTTATACCTGTTCTTCGTTCTGGTCGCCTGTCTGGCTGCGGGGGCTGATTTTGTTGATCAGCGCCGTCCGGCGCCGATATACCCTTCACCTGCACTGACAAAGACAGGACGCCTGTCCGATTATCTGCCTTCTCTGCGGGGTGGTCGCGGAGACAGTGATGTCTATATCTTCGAGGGGAAGCGACCGGGCGGGACGCTGCTGATCCTGGGGGGAACCCATCCCAATGAGCCGGCCTCGAATGTGGTGGCCGTGCTTATGGTCGAGAATCTCCAGGTCGAACAGGGGCAGATTATAATCATCCCCTTGGCGAACGCATCCGGGTTCAGTGCCACCGAGCCGCAGGAGGCGTTCCCCTTGAGATTTCACTTCATCAACAGATCCGGCCGGCAGCGCGATTTCCGGGTCGGATCACGCTTCACCAATATCCTCGACGGCTGGCCCGACCCGATCGTGTATCGCCATCATCCGTCGGGGCAGATCCTCTCCGGCAACGAAACCCGCAACCTGAACCGGGCTTATCCGGGCCGACCGAACGGCACGCTGACCGAACGGGTGGCGTGGGCCATCACCGAGCTGGTCCGCCGCGAAGAGGTGGACCTGATGATAGACATGCACGAGGCGGCGCCGGAATATCCCGTCGTCAACGCCGTTGTGGCTCACGAGAGGGCTATGGATATTGCGGCGATGGCGGTGGTCGAGCTGCAGATCTGCGACCTTGATTTCAGACTGGAGCCTTCCCCGAAGAACTTTCACGGGTTGAGCCACCGTGAGGTAGGTGATTTCACCCCGGCAAAGGTGATGTTGTTTGAGTCGACGGGCGCGCTGCAGGGGCGGCTCAGAGCCACGACCGACGCCGAGCTGGTGACTCGCAGTAAGGATGCGCTCTACCACCGCGCCGACAGGATAGGAAAACTGCAGGTCGAGTTCCCTGCAGAAGGTGTTCCGATTGAGGTCCGGGTCGGTCGACATCTGGAAGCCATCAGAACTGTCTGCAAGATACTCGGCGAGTTCGAACCCGACCAGACCATCGATTACAGCCGCATCCCCGGCTATGACGAACTGCAGCATCACGGCGTGGGGTTCTATCTGAATTAGTAGCTGCCGGTTCGCCTCCGGCGAACCGTGCAGTATCAGAAAACCGACAGGAAGGAATTATGCGCGGAACAATCATCATAGCAGTGATGCTACTACCGGCAATATGCTTCTCTACCGAAGCGCTGAAAGATACGACCAAAAAACCAGGCACCTATGATCAGCCGGTGCTGTTGACATCGGTCGGCCGGGCTGCGGATGTGCTGATTCTGAAGGGCCTGTGTGCGCGGGCTGAGATCGATTTCAGGTATTGCCCGGGGGCCACGGCCGACAGTTTAGGGCAGTGTTGCACCCTTCTTCTGGTGGCCGGCGGTTCGTCAAAAGGGCTTGGCGCTGCCAAGGTGGATGTTGACGTTGAATTATCGCGTGTCAAGGCATTGGTGAAGGCTGCGCGCAAGTCGGAAATCCCGATCCTGACTTTCCACATTGGCGGGGAGGCTCGTCGTGGTGCGCTGTCCGAACCTTTCAATAAGTTGGCTGCCGAGGTTGCGGAGCTGGTTGTGGTCGTAAAATCCGGGGACGAGGACGATTTCTTCAGGAAGACCACTGACAAGAATCAGGCGGGATATATTTCAATCGATAAGCAGATTGATGTGGTTGGAGTGTTGAAGGAGATCTTTGTGAGCCAGACACCTGTAGAAGAGGATGTAGCGAAGTAAAGTTGTTCATAATCCTGATTGCTGGTTTGCGTGCTGTCACACTTATTAAGGCGTGCAACTAATAGTAGACATTCGGTAAGCCCGACAGGCTTGTCCAGCCTACCGAGTAAACAGCCCTAATCCAGTTTCTATGTTGAATAAAAGGTGTGCTTCACCTTTAAATTTGGAACTGCTATATTACAGTGTCCAAACATAAGCAAAAAAGGAGGAAGCACACAATGTCAAAGGTCAAAATTGGTTCCTCGCTATATCGTGTGGGAGTAACCATCAAATATCTGGGTGACTGGCGTCACGCGGGCAGCTTTGCTATCCGTGTTTCGCGGCGTCAGGTTCTCAACCTGATGCCATCTTCCGGACGGGCCCAAGAACCCGGCTCGGCGGACACACCGAACCTTCGGGACGCCAATATTGTAACGTAGACTGAAACTGCTAAACAAAGGTAGCGGAGCTGCACGGGCCACACAGGCTTACCTGCTTCAACCCACACGATTCAGCGAAGAACCGAAAATATGTTTGATTCTTGGACTGCTGTCCATTTGCGGATTCCAGCAAAATGGACTATGTCAAGATCCAATTCACGAAGTCGTTCATCAACCATCGTCCATCACTCACTAACCCCCATCCGCCTGTCCGCCTCCTGTTCCACAGCAATCAGCGCCTCCTGGATGCGATGGCGATACCTCTCAAGCTCATCGTGGTCAGTCATTCTGCGCGGTATGGTTAACGACTCGCTGATGAGGACAACTCCCCGGCTGAATGGCTTCATTATCATAAACCGGTCCCAGCTGTGGATACGCCAGGACGGGGAAGCCGCAAAGCTCAGCGGCACGATGGGAGCGCCGCTCAGCCGCGCCAGATGGAGGATACCGTCGTGAACACGGTGCCGCGGACCGGTGGGACCGTCCGGGAAGATGGCAACCGTCCTTCCAGCGCGAAGGTCCCTCAGCAGGGCTCTGAAACCCTCCCTGCCGCCTTCCCTGGGGGACCCCCGCCGCAGGACGTAGCCGAGCCTGCGAACCACCCGGGTTATCAGCTCGCCGTCCCGGTGCAGACTGACC
>MWJR01000129.1 GCA_002127415.1 Calditrichaeota bacterium AABM5.125.24 | reverse complement strand
CTGCAAGGCGAAGCGTTACATCTTCAACCACGTCGATATGGACGACCTTGAGGCGAAGCTGAAGGAGGCTCAGGACGCGCGCTACCGGATGGTGGCCACCGACGGCGCCTTCTCAATGGACGGCGACCTGTGCAAGCTGGATCAGATCTGCGACCTGGCCGACAGATACGACGCCATGGTGATGATCGACGACTCCCACTGCACCGGCTTTATCGGCAAGACCGGTCGTGGCACCCACGAACATCACGGCGTGATGGACCGGGTTGACATAATCACCACCACCCTCGGCAAGGCGATGGGCGGCGCCTCCGGCGGCTGCACCTCAGCCAGGGGGGAGATCGTCGAGATGCTCCGGCAGCGTTCCAGACCCTATCTCTTCTCCAACACCCTCTGCCCGGTGGTGGTGCAGGCGGCCATCAAGGTCGTAGACCTGTTGTCCGAGACCACCGCCCTGCGTGACAAACTGGAATGGAACACGACCTACTTCCGGGAGAATATGACCAACATCGGCTTCGACATCAAGCCCGGTGTGCATCCGATTGTCCCGATTATGCTATATAACGCCAAGCTGTCGCAGGACTTCGCCAGAGACCTCTACTACGAGGGCATCTACGTCATCGGCTTCTTCTATCCCGTGGTGGGCAGGGGACAGGCCCGTATCAGGGTTCAGCTCTCCGCCGCCCATGAGAAGGAACACATCGACAAGGCGCTGGAAGCCTTCGAGAAGATCGGCAGGAAATACGATATACCTGGCAAGACCAAGGAAGAGATCATCGAAAAATACGGGACATAGCCGTTATTTTACAACCGGCAATTCTATGCTGAGCCGTTCGGTCCAGCAGCCGGCAAATTGTTTTGCGCCGAGCCGGGTTCTTAGCCCGGTCGAAACTTAAAACCAAGGAGAGATTATGCGTCTCATAACCAGGTTCGACTTTGACGGAATAACCTGCGCGGTGTTGATCAGCGAGGTGGAGACCATCCACGAGATCAACTTCGCCAATCCCAAGGATATCGAAGACAGAATGGTTGAGATCGACGTCGGGGATGTCGTCGCGCATCTTCCGTTCCATCCCGATGCCCGGGTCTGGTTCCATCATCACGATACCGGCCAAGTGCCTCAGATTATGCTGGATAAAGTCCGCGGCAAACACGAGAAGGCTCCCAGCGCAGCACATCTGGTGTTCGAGTTCTACGGGCCGGAGAGGCTGTCGAAGTATCAGGAGCTGGTCAGCGAGGCCGACCGGATCGGGAGCGCCAACCTGACGCAGGAAGACATAATGTCCCCCAGGGACTGGATTCTGGTAAGCTATACGCTGGATCCGCGCTTTGAACAGGATTACTCCTACGCGATGCTGATCATCGACGCCATCAAGCAGGGCAGGTCGGCGGCGGACATCCTCTCAATCCCCGAGGTGGCCAGGCGGGTCGAGATCTACAAGGCAGATGAGGCGCGGTTCGAGCAGGAGTCGAAGCGATGCACGACCCTGCTGGACAATGTCATCCTCACCGACTTCCGCCAGGTAGACCGACCGCCCCACGGAAACCGCTTCCGGGTCTTCACCGAATATCCGGAAGGGAACGTGCACTTGCGGGTTGACAAACTCGATATGTTGGTGGGCAAGGTGTCGGTCTCCAAGAGCATCTTCAACCGCACCTGCCAGGCCCACATCGGCCGTCTGATGGAGGAATTCGGCGGCGGCGGGATGGAGGGCGCCGGCACCTGCCGCATAGGGATGAGATACGCCGACACCCGAATCGCTGAGATAGTCGAGCGCCTGAAGTAGTGACAAAACATATACCCCCCCTGCTATTGCAGGGGGGGATAAGGGGGGGTTAATTTCCCCCATTCTATTGCAGGGGGGACAAAGGGGAGGTTGCAATCCAGTCAATAGGGTGGCCCGGCCAGCCTTGTCCCTGCGAAAGTGGGGATCGCTGGCCGGGTTTCTTCATCTTCAGTATTGGGTGGCCCGGTCAGCTCGCTGGCCGGGTTTCTTCATCTTCAGTATTGGGTGGCCCGGCCAGCGAGCTGGCCGGGTTTCTTCATCTTCAGTATTGGGTGGCCCGGCCAGCGAGCTGGCCGGGTTTCTCTCTTCATCCTGCGGATGAACGCCGACAAGAGTGTCCGCGCTACTTCACTCCAAATATAACATGACCTTTCCCGTCCTGCAAGTAACCAGGGCTGAGCGTTTGCATTACCGACTGCCGGTGTTTATCTTTCAAATCCATACTGGTAGGGGCGTGATTTATCACGCCCCTACCATCTTATCTGTATATAGAAGGAAACTGATGCCCGATAAAAAACCCTCTACCCCGGTCAGCGACGTCGAAGCCGTCACCGAACTGAAGGGAGCCCGCGACCGGATCGCCGATGAGCTCGGCAAGATCATCGTCGGCCAGCACGAGGTCATCGACCAGCTCCTGATAGCGCTGCTGTCACGCGGGCACTGCCTGCTGATCGGCGTGCCGGGACTGGCCAAGACCCTTCTGGTCAACTCGCTGGCCAAAATGCTCGACCTCAAGTTCAGCCGCATCCAGTTCACCCCCGACCTGATGCCCTCCGACATCACCGGCACCGAGGTCATCGAGGACGACGTATCAACAGGGAAGAAGGTCTTCCGCTTCATCCAGGGGCCTCTGTTCGCCCAGATTATCCTGGCCGACGAGATCAACCGCACCCCCCCCAAGACCCAGGCGGCGCTGCTGCAGGCAATGCAGGAGCACGAAATCACCGCCGCCGGACAGACCTTCACCCTCGAAGAACCGTTCTTCGTTCTCGCCACCCAGAACCCCATCGAACAGGAGGGAACCTACCCCCTCCCAGAAGCCCAGCTCGACCGCTTTATGTTCAACATCTGGCTGGACTACCCTTCGCAGGATGAGGAGTCCGAGATCGTCAGAACAACCACCTCGGAGTATGAACCGTCGCTGGATTTAGTCCTGACCGGCAAGCAGATCATCGAGCTGCAGAGACTGGCCCGGCGGGTGCCGGTATCCGAGCACGTGGTGACCTACGCTGTGGCGTTGGTGCGGAGAACCCGCCCCGGCCGGGAGGGGAGTCCGGACTACATCAAGCAGTGGGTCACCTGGGGGGCCGGCCCGCGCGCCTCGCAGTATCTGATCATCGGCGCCAAGACCCGCGCCATACTGGACGGACGGTCCACTCCTGAGGTCGAGGACGTGCGCGCCGTAGCCAGACCGGTTATGCGGCACCGGCTGGTCACCAGCTTCAACGCCGCAGCCGAAGGGGTCACCGCCCTCGACATCGTCGAACGCCTCCTCCAGGAACCCGACCTTGCCAAGACACCAGCTGCTTGATCCGGCCGCCATCGCGCGGCTGGCCAACCTCCAGCTACGCGCCCGGGCGGTCGTGGAGGGCTTCCTGACCGGTCTGCACCAGAGCCCCTATCACGGCTTCTCGGTCGAGTTCTCACAGCACCGTCCCTATATGCCGGGCGATGCGCTGCGGCACCTCGACTACAAGGTGCTGGCCAGGACCGGCCGCTACTATATCAAACAGTATGCCGAGGAAACCAATCTGAAGGCATATCTGCTGGTCGATCACTCCGGATCGATGGGATACGGTTCGGGGACGCTCACAAAGCTCGACTACGCGACGGCGCTGGCGGCGGCCACAGCCCTGCTGCTGCTGCGCCAGCGGGATGCAGTCGGGCTGGTGACCTTCAGCCAGCAGTTGACCGGAATTATGCCGCCCAGCTCGGCGATGGGGTGGCTCGATCCGCTGGCTACAACGCTGGAAAACCTCGAACCGTCCGGCCGGACCGAGGTAGCCTCAGCCCTCTTCGACAGCGCCGAACGGGTCCGGCGGAGGGGGCTGGTGGTGCTGATATCCGACCTGCTTGACGACCCCGAACGGACCCTGGCCGGTATGAGAGCCGTCAGGCACGTCGGACACGAACTGCTGGTGTTTCAGATCCTCGACCCGCTCGAACTGAGCTTCGCCTTCCCCCGTGACGCCCGCTTCCGGGACCTCGAGACCGACAGGGTCATCCCCAGCCGTCCCTGGCATATCCGCGAGGCCTACCGGCGCGAAATGGAGCAGTTCGTAGAAGATTACCGCAATCGCTGCAGAGAACACCGCATCGATTACCGGCTGTTCACCACCGACACCCCCTACGAGATAGGCCTGTTCGAGTTCCTGGCCCGGCGGAAGAGGATGATGTGAACCAGGGGCAGATCTGTAAGATTGCGTAGATTGACCTCTGTAAGGGAAGAATGAAACAAAATGACTGATTACATAGTCTAAATATCTTAGAGCAATCAATCAACTGAGGAGTATTTATCGTGCGTGGATTACCCAAACTTACAGTAGTAGTTGTATTGCTGCTATTCGTGAGCGGTGCGGTCTGGGCGCAGGTTTCGCCGGCCTTCCTCTCCCTGCCGCAGCAATCGGTGGCAACCACCGACGACGCCCTTTCGACCCTGGTCAACCCGGCCGGGTTGGGGGTGGAAAACGGCGGTTCGTTCTATCTGCTGACCCCCTACCGTCAGGGCGGTGGCTTCAACGACTGGGGCCTGGCTCTCGGCGGCGAGGGGATCGGCTTTACCTTCGAGGGCATTCGTGAGTCCTACAACGCCAACAGCTACACCCTGGGAATGGGTGGCGGCGACAAAGGATTTTACCTCGGCGCAGCCTATTCCTGGACCAGGAACCTCGACCGGCAGAACAACTGGGACTTAGGCATGCTGGTGCGCCCATTCCGGTTCATCTCACTGGGTGCTGTTGCCAGGGGAATCAACCGGCCGCGAGTTGACGATCAGAAGCCTTACGTCGGCTATGACCTCGGCCTGGCGCTCAGGCCGACGGCCATCTTCGGCCCGCTGGGGCGCAGAAGTGACAACAGATTAACACTCACCGCTGACGTCTACCTGCGTAAGTTTGATGAAACCCTAACCGATTCAGCTGAGGACTACTTCGACGAGGTTGCCTTCAAGTTCGGTGCTGCGGTCGAGGTTGTTCACGGAATAGTAGGGCACATCGATTACTATCCTGAAGTCGAAGGGATTCAGGAGCAAGATGAGATGATCTACGGCGGGCTCACACTCAGCTTCGGTAATCTGGAAATAGGAGGCTATCACTGTCAGGACAGCCGGCGCGGTGTGGCCTGGATCAAGAGTGGTGACCTGTATAAGCCAACAGTCCTCAAGCGACCGGTCAGACGGTTTGTGGAGATCAAACTGAGCGGGCCGATTATCGAATATCAGAGAGGTTTCTCCTTCTTCCGGCCACGCCACCGCACCGTCTATAAATTCCACCGCCAGCTTGAGAAATACGCCGCCGACCCTGAGGTGTCAGGTGTGCTGATCAGGTTAGGTGGCCTCAGTGCGGGCTGGGCCAAGCGTCAGGAGATCAGGAACGCCCTGACCGAGTTCAAGGCCTCAGGCAAGAAGGTCGTGGTCTATATGGAATCCGGCGGCAACGGCGACTACTACCTGGCCTCAGTCGCCGACCGCATCTACCTCAATCCGGCGGGTGATCTCTTTCTAACCGGTCTGGCGGCGCATACGCTCTTCCTGAAGGGCACCCTCGATAAGATCGGCGTCGACCCCGAGCTGGATCACATCGGCAAGTATAAGTCGGCCTCGGAGATGCTTACCGAGGAGGATATGTCCGATGCACAACGGGAAGCGACAGAATACATCCTGGACGACTTCTACCAGGAACTCGTGAGCTGCATCGCCGAGGGACGTGATTTGTCGGAGGACAGGGTTCGCGAGCTTGTTGACGATGGCCCATACACATCATCGGATGCGTTTGCGGCCGGCCTGGTTGACAGCCTCGTTTACGAGGATCAGCTTAAGGACCTGATCAAGGAGCTGGCTGAAGACAAGCCGAAGGCTTCGGTCATCGCCGAGTGTAAGTTCGACCGGCGGCGCAAGGACTTGGGCGAGTGGGACGATATGCGCCGTAAGACGGTAGCAATCGTCTACGGCGTCGGGTCAATTACCTCCGGCGAGTCCTCCGAGGGCGGCCTGTTCGGAGGTGAATCGATGGGCAGCGAGACCATCGCCGAAGCCATCCGCAGCGCCCGCGAGAATAAGGACGTGGTTGCCATCATCTTCCGGGTCGATTCGCCCGGCGGATCGGGTCTGGCCTCGGACGTCATCCTGCGCGAGGTCAAGCGGTGCACCGAAGAGGACGGCAGGAAGCCGATTATCGTATCTATGTCGGATGTGGCCGGTTCCGGAGGTTATTTCGTGGCCTGCCAGGCCGACACCATCATCGCCCTGCCCACCACCATCACCGGCTCAATCGGGGTTATCAGCGGCAAGCTGGCCTACCACCGCTTCCAGCAGAAGATCGGGGTCAACACAGCCACCATCACCCGCGGCAGGTTCGCCGATATGTGGGCTGGCTGGCGCTCGTTCACAGACGAGGAATGGGAAAAGATGCGCGACCAGCTCAACCAGTTCTACCAGCTCTTCCTGGAGAGGGTGGCCGAGGGACGCGATATGGACACCTCGGCGGTCAACGAGGTCGCACAGGGGCGGATATGGACCGGCAGCCAGGCCCGGGACCGCGGATTGGTCGATCTTACCGGCGGGCTGGACCTGGCGCTTGAACTGGCCGCCCGCGCCGGCGACATCAAGGAGGGTGAAGCCTTCGATGTCAGGATGTATCCCAGGCGGAAGGATTTCGGACTGGCTTACGAGTTTGAGAGTATAGTCCTGGGAGCCATACCCGAACCGATCCGGGAACTCACCAGCTCCCTGACTGAACAGACCCGCTGGGAGGACGGCGAACCGCTGTTCCTGATGCCTTACGAGCTGAAAATTGAGTGAATGATGTTCCACCCTTATACTGGTAGGGGCGCGATTTATCGCGCCCGCTCCGGGCGTCATAAGCCTGTCCCTGCGAATCCCTGCTTTCGCAGGGACAGGAGCAGGGATGCCGCCCCTACCATTTATATGAAGATGATTTAACCATACAACAACGATGAAGAGACGCGAGCGGTTCATACTGGCCATCGTGGGGCTCTTCGCCCTCGGCACGGCGCTGGTGGGCTACAGCGGGCTCTACCGACAGCTCCTGCCCCGGCACGACCGGGAGCTGGAGCTGGAGTGCTACCGGGTCATCGACGTCACCCAGCTATGGTTTGCCCGTCCCGAGGCGTTTGGTGGAGGCGGGAGGTCATTTATCGGCTTTGATTTCCACAAGATCGGACTGACCGACCGACCGGGCGCTGTCACCTATCAGGGCGAACACGCCGACTTCGCCATCGAGAACCTCCGAGCCGACGCCTTTGACCTGATAGCAGTATCAACGGATGGAACGCGCCTCGAATCCCGGAACATCGGCTTCGACACCCGACCGGCGTTGGAAAGGAAAGAATGAGGATGGTCTCCACGTAGGGGCCGATTTATCGAGCCCTAAGTTCGGATGAGTGGCCCGGGCTCCTGGATTAAATCCGGGATGCAACCCAGGGTTCATATAATTCCGCCCCTGCTACTGCAGATCTTTCCCAAAGCTTTCCCCCCCTGCTATTGCAGGGGGGGATTAAAGGGGGGGTTCCTAACACTACTATGTTAAGTATGTTTGTTATGTTACTGTTATTACTGGTCTTTGCGAGACACGAAGTGCCGAAGCAATCTTTTTCGATAAACAATTGAGATTGCTTCGCTTCGCTCGCAATGACAGCGGTTACTTAACAAAGTAGCGCTAAAAATAGATCAAATTATACCGAAGACCTTTCGATCTCCTTCCTCACCTCCCTCACCGCCGCCACCATATTCCTCAGCGAGGCGCGAACCTCCGGCCAGTCGCGGGTCTTGAGCCCGCAGTCCGGGTTCACCCACAGCCGCTCGACCGATACAAACTTCATCGCCCGGTGCAGCAGCTCTATTATCTCCTCACTCGAAGGAACCCGCGGGGAGTGTATGTCATAGACCCCCGGGCCGATGCAGTTGGGATAGACGAAGTCCTCGAAGATGTTCAGCAGCTCCATCCGGCTGCGGCTGGCCTCGATTGAGATCACGTCAGCGTCCATCTCGGCGATGGACTCTATAATATCGTTGAATTCGCTGTAGCACATATGGGTGTGTATCTGTGTGCCGTCCTCGACGCCGCTGGATGCAAGCCGGAAACATCGCACCGCCCAGGCGAGGTATTCGCCCCACTCCGACCGTCGCAGGGGCAGCCCCTCCCTCATCGCCGGCTCGTCGATCTGAATCACCTTGATGCCGGCTTGCTCCAGGTCGAGGACCTCGTCCCGGATGGCCAGGGCGAGCTGCCGGCAGGTGGTGCGGTGGGGCTGGTCATCCCGCACGAAGCTCCACTGCATCATAGTCACCGGACCGGTCAACATCCCCTTCATCGGTCGAGTGGTGTTGTCCTGGGCGAACCGGGACCAGCGAACGGTCATCGGGGCGGGACGGTGGACATCGCCGAAGATGATCGGGGGCTTGGTCGCCCGGGATCCGTAAGACTGCACCCACCCGAACCTTGTGAAGATAAACCCCTCGAGCTGCTCCCCGAAATACTCGACCATATCGCCGCGCTCAGACTCCCCGTGAACCAGGAGGTCGATCCCTGTCTCTTCCTGGAAGCGGATAGCCCTTGTTATCTCCTCCTCCAGCGTGTTCTCATATTCCTGCAGCGTTATCTCACCTTTTTTGAGATCCGCACGCAGCCTGCGCACCTCCCGTGTCTGCGGGAACGAGCCGATGGTGGTGGCGGGCAGCGGGGGAAGTTTGAGCCGGGCCTGCTGCAGCTTTATCCGCTCAGGGAAGGGCGTGGCGCGGTGTGTCATCTCGTCGGTGACGGCGGCGAGCCGCTGCTGCACTTCGTGGTTCGTCACCCGCGGCGAGCTGTGTCGGCGTTCCAGCGCATCCCGGGATGCCTCGAAGAATTCCGCTACTGCCGATTCTCCTTCGTTCAGTGCTCTGGTCAACGCGGCGACCTCCTGAAGCTTCTGCTTTCCGAATGCCAGCCACTCTTTCACCTCAGGGTCCAGGGTCTTCTCCCGGTCCAGGTCGATGGGACAGTGGAGCAGGGAACAGGAGGGCGCAACCTGAATCCGTTCGGTGCCGACCGCATCCGCCGCCCTGCGCAGCAGGCTCAGAGCCCGGTCCAGGTCGGTGCGCCAGACGTTGCGGCCGTCAATCACACCGAGGCTAAGAACAGTGGTCTCACCGATACCTGCCAGAACATTTTCAAGCTGCTCCGGAGCGCGAACCAGGTCCAGATGCAGACCATCCACCTCCAGCCCAAGCGCCAGCTCGGCGTTGTCCCTCAGTCCCCCGAAGTAGGTGGCGAGCATAATTCTGGGGCGTCTGTCCAGCCAGACCAGACGGTTGTAGGCGCGGTCAAAGAGGGTGCGAGCCTCGTCGCTCAGATCCATCACCAGCTCCGGCTCGTCTATCTGCACCCACTCGATCCCCATCGCCGCGAACCGCTCCAACACCTCCGCGTAAACATCGAGAGCGCTGTCGAGCAGGGCGGTGAGGTCAACCCCCTCCTCAACTGTCTTGCCCAGCAGGAGGAAGGTCACGGGGCCGATAAGAACCGGCCTGGGGTTGGTTACACCGGCACTGCGAGCCGATTCCACTGCTGTAAAGGGTTGAGACGACGCCAGACGAAAGTCCATCCCCCTGTAGAACTCCGGAACTATATAATGGTAGTTTGTGTCGAACCACTTCGTCATCTCCATAGCGGTCACATCACAGGTCTCGTCCTGTCGCCCGCGCGCCATAGCAAAATAGGTCTCCAGGTCAATCTCAGCCCCTTCCGCCGGACCATATCTGGGCGGCGCCGCACCAAGCAGTGCAATCGCCTCAAGCATATGGTCATAGAAGGCGAAGTCACCGGTGGGAATTATGTCTATCCCGGCCTCCTGTTGCAGTTTCCAGTGCCGGGTGTTGAGTTCGCTCGCTGTGGAGGTCAGCTCCTCCATCGAGG
>MWJR01000216.1 GCA_002127415.1 Calditrichaeota bacterium AABM5.125.24 | reverse complement strand
GCCGATCGAGGTGGTGCTCAAGGGCGATGACCTGCCGGCTCTGCATCGTCTGGGACGGGAGGTCCGGACGCACCTGGAGGCGCTGCCGATGCTGGTGGACGTCGAGTCAAGCATCCATCCCGGTCATCCGGAGGTGGGGATCCGCTTCGACCGGGACAGGCTGGCCCGGCTCGGACTGACAGCGCAGGACGCTGCCGAGCGTGTCAAGGCGGCCATACTGGGAAAGGTGCCCACGCGCTTTCGTGAGGAGGAGCAGCGGATCGACATCCGGGTCCAACTGGTCGAATCCGACCGCCGGACGGTTGACGATCTGATACGCCTGGTTGTAAATCCAGGCCAGGCCGTGCCGGTGACACTCTCCGACGTCTCCACCATTGAGATACGCGAGGGTCCTTCCGAGATCCGCCGCGTCGGCGGAGCAAGGGCTGCGGTCATCAGTGCATCCGTGCGAGGGAGCGACCTGAAGAGCGCCGACACTGCCATCAGAGGGGTTCTCGCCGGGATGGGGTTGACCGAAGGATACGATTATACCATTTCCGGCCAATACCGTGAGATGGAGGGTTCGCTGGCCAGCCTCCGCTCGGCGCTCCTGCTGGCAATATTCCTGGTATATGTGGTGATGGCCTCGCAGTTTGAGTCGCTTCGTCACCCGCTGCTGATACTGGTCACCATCCCGCTGGCGATGGCGGGGGTCGTCCCAATACTGTGGGGCGCAGGAATGCCGCTCTCGGTGATGGTTTTCCTGGGACTCATAGTTCTGACCGGCATCGTGGTCAACAACTCCATCGTCCTGGTGGACTACACCAACCAGATGCTGCGCAGCGGCAAGGGGCTGGATGAGTCGGTCACCGAAGCGGCCCGAGCTCGTCTGCGACCTATCCTGATGACCTCGATCACCACCATTATGGCCCTGCTTCCGATGGCGCTTGGGGTGGGGGAGGGGGTCGAAATACGCAGACCGATGGCGGTCACCGTCATCTTCGGGCTCGCATTCGCCACCCTTGTGACGCTGATTGTTATACCGGTTCTTTATCGATTGGTAACACGCGCTGCATCGACCAGCTCCTCGACATCTGATCCTTCATCAAAGGTTGAAGGAATTGGGACCAATCTATGATATCAAATCTATGGTAGGGGCGCGATTCATCGCGCCCGTTAAGGGCGTCATAAATGCCGCCCCTACCAGGATAAATACCCTATGGTAGGGGCGCGATTCATCGCGCCCGTTAAGGGCGTCATAAATGCCACCCCTACCAGGATAAATACCCTTATGAACGCAAATCCTAATTGAACTCCACCCCACAGACTCAAGAGCGAGGCGGCCTGCCAGGCTTCGCCGTCAAGCGACCGGTAACGATGGGGATGCTCTTCCTGTCGCTATTAGTGGTGGGGGTTATAGCCTGGCATGCGATATCACTGGAGCTGCTCCCGGAAGGGCTGGACCTGCCGTTCCTCTGGCTCTGGATAGTATATCCCAACTCAAGTCCGGTTGAAAATCACCGGCTGATCACCATCCCGGTGGAGGAGTCGCTGTGGACCATAAAGGGTGTCAAACGGGTTATCTCCCGCTCGAGCAACAACCGCAGCAGGTTCAGGATCGAGTTCAACCAGACGGCGGATATGGATGTCGCCTATATGGCAGTGCGGGACCGGCTGGAACGGATTCGGCCGGAGCTGCCTGATGATCTACGCTACATCTATATCTACCGCTACTCTGAGGCTGATGAGCCCATCCTCTACTTCGGCATCTCAATCACCGGCAACTATGACGACCCCTACCGCCTGGTAGAGGAGGAGGTGGTGCGCCCAATCGAGCGGGTGGACGGGGTGGCGACAGTCGAGATGTGGGGAGGTGAGCCGAAGATGGTGCGGATAGAGTTCATTCTGGACCGTATGAAGGCCTTTAAGGTGGATATCGACGACATTATGCGGGAGCTCAGGAGCGTCGATTTTGCCATAGCCGGCGGCAGTGTCCTCGACGGCGGCCGCCAGCTCTTGGTCAGGGCGGATGGACGAATAAGAAGCCTCGAAGAGCTGGCTGAATTACCCGTAAACGCGTCGGGGCTCCACCTGAAAGACATCGCCCGCATCAGCTACTCCGAACCGCCCCGCAGATGGATCCAGCGCATCGGCGGACAGGAGGCCATCGAGATCGGTGTGTTCAAGGAATCCGACGCCAATACAGTCGAACTGACCGACCGGTTAAACCAGTTTCTCAGCGAGATGTCACGCAATCCGCTGCTGGCCGGGTTGGAGTTCGACATCCTGTTCGACCAGGGGAGTTACATAAGGAACTCCCTGAGCAACCTCGAAGAGGCGGGATTATGGGGAGCCCTGTTCGCCATTATGGTGCTCTTCCTGTTCCTGCGCCGGGTGAGGATGACCCTCTTCATTACTCTGGCCATACCGCTGTCGCTCCTGATTACCGTGACCAGCATCCATTTCTTCGGCTGGTCGCTGAACATCATCACCCTGTCAGGACTGATGATCTGTGTCGGGCTGGTAGTCGATAACGCCATCGTGGTGGTCGAGAACATCCACACTATGAAGCAGCAGGGATTGGACGCCCGAAGAGCCGCTGTGGTCGGCGCCAGTCAGGTTGGACTGCCTATCACCCTCGCCACCCTCACCACTGCGGTCGTCTTTCTTCCGCTGATACTGATGAGCGGCGATCGGATCCTGGCCTTCTATATGCTCCGGATCGGCCTGCCTCTGATTATCGCCCTCATGGCCAGCCTGATGGTAGCTCTGTTGTTCATACCGCTCTGGGTGCATCGGTTTGCGATGTCGGGAAGGGCTCGGGAGAGCCGGTTTGTGACCAGGGGGGAGGTGATGATCGAGGGTGCGGTTGGGTGGGTGCTGTCACATCGCCGGGATGTGCTGCTGGTGCTGGGACTGCTTCTGGTCTCCCTGTTCCTGCCGATGAGTAAGGTGGTATCAACCGATGAGGAAGAGGGGCATATCAACGACCTACAGATCCGCTTCTATTTCCCGGCATACTACTCCCTGTCGGCAGCCGACTCCACTATGTCACAACTCGAAGACCTGCTCTACACCCACGCCGATGAATACAACCTGAAGACTGTGGTCACCGGTTTCCGTCGCCGGTACGGCCGGATGAGAGTCTTTCTTAACCCCGAACCGGATAGATTGTGGCTGGTGCAGGGGATCCTCAGAATCGGACGCAAGGCTGGTCTGTTCAAATCGCCACACCTGAGCCGCGAACAGGTTATAGAAGACATCAAAGAACGCTTCCAGCCACCGCCCGGAGTCGAGATGATCTCAACCTGGAGCAGGGGCAGGGGGGAGAAGGACGCCGTCTATGTATCCATATTCGGTGAAGATGCAGACAGACTACTGCACCTGTCAGAGGACTTGAAGCGAAGGCTTGATGGACTCCCGGGGCTGATTTCAGTTGAGACCGACCTCGAGACCTCGACCGATGAGGTTCGGATCCGCTTTGGCCGTGACCTGACGGCACGTTTCGGTGTGGAGCCCGCTCAGGCCGCGCTCGGACTATCGGCGCTGGTGAGGGGTGTGGACCTGCCGGATATAAGGCTGGATGGACACGAGATCGAGGGACGGGCTGAACTCAGAGAAGAGGATAGGACAACTCTAAGTCAGGTGATGAACCTGCCTGTGACCACGGACAGGGGAGGAATTATCCGTCTGGATGACATCGCCAGGGTCGGGTATGACCGGGGTTTGGGTGAGATTACCCGCGAGAACCGGCGCACGCGCCTCCGGCTGAAGCTCACCACCACCGAGGATAACATCAAGGAGCTGTCGAAGAATATCGACGCTGCTCTGGCTGACCTGTCACTGCCGCCAGGTTATGAATGGGGGAAGGGGGGGCGTTTCAGCTCGGTGGTCGAGGCTTCACGGGAGCGAAGCCAGATCTGGCTGCTGGCCATTATGTTCGTGTTCCTGCTGATGGGTGCACTGTTTGAGTCGTTTCTGCTGCCGTGGTGTGTCATCATAACTGTGCCCTTCTCATTCATCGGCGTCTGGTGGCTGCTTTACCTGACCGGAACCCAGTTCGGCGTTATGTCGGCGGTGGGGGTGATCATCCTCATCGGGGTGGTGGTCAACAATGCGATTATTCTGGTTGATCGGGTCAACCGGCTGCGAAATGAAGGGGGACTGCCGCGCGACCAGGCCCTGGCACTTGCATCGCGCCAGCGTTTCAGAGCCATCGTTATGACAGCCTTTACAACCATTATGGGCCTGATGCCAATGGCGGTGGGTGACGCCAACCTGGTCGGCATCCCCTATGCCCCTATGGGTCGCGCCATAATAGGGGGGATGCTTACCGCAACCATCACCACGCCGCTCGTCGTCCCGCTGGCCTACAGCCTCATCGATGACCTCCACCAATGGATGAAGGGTTATGTATCATCGTTCAAAAAGTAGGGTGGGTGTAGCGCGAGCGAAACACCCCTACGTAATGATGGGTTTCGTTTCACTTCACCCATCCTACTATTGACCGCCCTGGTTAGTAAAAGGAAAGAGGTATGTTAATATTAAGCTTCAGTTCTCTTTACTTTTTACTTTTTACTTTTTAATTTTCACTTTTCACTTTTTAATTTTTAATTGTCGTTAATTCGGGGCGTGGCGCAGCCCGGTAGCGCGCTTGCTTCGGGAGCAAGAGGTCGCTGGTTCAAATCCAGTCGCCCCGACAAAGACAACTGACAATCGATAAATGACAACCGATACCGCCGCGCTGACAAACTGGGCGGCGGTTTCTCGATTTTTTTAAGACCGATGACAGAGAGCTATCCATACCAGTCTGTTGAAGCCAAATGGCGGCAACGATGGGAACAAACCGGCATCTACCGAACTGACCTGGATGATACCGCCAGGAAGCTTTACGTCCTGGTTATGTTCGCATATCCGTCAGAGAAGAAGATCCACATAGGCCAGATGTGGAACTATGGTCCGACCGACACGTTTGCCCGATTCAAGAGGATGTGTGGTTACAACGTGTTCGAGCCGATGGGGTTCGACGCATTCGGCCTTCCGGCTGAGAATTACGCCGTCAAACACGGCGTTCATCCCGCTGTTACCACCCGCGATAGCATCAATTACATAAGAGAACAGATTAAAAAGCTGGGAGCGATGTATGACTGGGATAAGGAGGTGGATACATCGCAACCTGAATACTACAGATGGACGCAGTGGCTGTTCCTGCAGCTGTTCAAGACCGGTGACGCCTACCGCAAACGTGCGCCGGTGAACTGGTGTCCGAACTGTCAGACTGTGCTGGCCAACGAACAGGTGCTGTCCGACGGCACCTGCGAGCGTTGCGGATCCGGCGTCACCACCCGTGACCTGGAACAGTGGTTCTTCAGGATAACCGATTTCGCCGACCGGCTGCTGGAGGGGCTGGATCACATCGACTGGCCGGAAGCGACCAAGGCCATGCAGCGACACTGGATCGGTCGCTCCGAAGGAACCGATATTGAGTTCCCGCTTGAGGGGCGCGCCGATCGGATCCGCTGTTTCACCACCCGGGCCGACACTATTTTCGGGGTTACCTATCTGGTTCTGGCTCCGGAACACGAAATGGTGCTGGAAATCACGGCCGATGAACATCGCGCAGAGGTTGAAGAATACATAGCTAACGCCCGACAGATTTCAGACATAGAGCGGCTGTCACTCGAACGGGAGAAAAGCGGGGTCTTTACCGGCGCCTGGGCGATAAATCCCGCCAACGATGAACGGATACCGGTGTGGATTGCCGATTACGTCCTGTCCGGCTACGGCACCGGAGCCGTGATGGCTGTGCCTGCCCACGACCAGCGCGACTTCGAATTTGCTGAGCGCTATGGACTGCAGGTGAAATGGGTAATAGCCCCGGTCAATCCGCAAGACACCATCTACACCGACCGCGCCTTCGAGGATTATGGTGTAATGCACGACTCGGGCAGTTTCAACGGACTCACCTCCGAGGCCGGTATGAAAGCCGTCACCGAATGGCTCGAATCCCGCGACCTGGGTGGGGCCACCGTCAGATACCGGTTGAGGGACTGGTTGATCTCCCGCCAGCGCTACTGGGGAGCCCCTATACCGATTATACACTGTCCATCCTGCGGACTGGTGCCGGTGCCTGAGGAGGAGCTGCCCGTTCTGCTGCCTGAGGACGGCGTCGATTTCACACCACGCGGCACCTCGCCGCTGGCATCGTGTAAGGCTTTCTATGAAACAACCTGCCCTCAATGCAAAGGCCCGGCTCACCGCGATCCTGACACGATGGACACCTTCGTCTGTTCGAGCTGGTATTTCTTGCGCTACCCATCGGCCCAGGGGAATAATCAGCCGTTCGAGCCCGAGGTAACGCACAATTGGCTGCCTGTAGATGTCTATGTCGGCGGGCCGGAACATGCAACCGGTCACCTGATTTACGCAAGATATATAACGAAATACTTGAACTCGATCGGCAGAATCGACTTCGATGAACCCTTCACCCGTCTCATCCATCAGGGCATCATCACCTGTCAGGGCCAGAGGATGTCGAAATCCAAGGGTAATGTTGTCAACCCTGACCCATTCATCGAAAAATACGGCGCCGATTGCTTAAGGCTCTACCTGATGTTTATGGGGGATTACATCACTGGCGGCGACTGGTCGGATGAGGGGATAGTCGGCATAAGGCGCTTCCAGAACCGGGTCTGGCGGCTGGTTCAGCAATGGCCACCGGTGGTAGAAAAGGCCGATGGAGAACCGTCGGATATCGACACTGATCTCAATCGAGTGATGCAGCAGACCATCAAGGAGGTCACCGGCGATATTGACGGCTTCAGGTTCAACACAGCAATCTCACGGCTGATGGAGTTCGTGAACGAGCTTTATCGCTACACAGCTGAGCCTGACCGCATTGATCATCCATTCCTGAAATCAGCGCTCGACATGCTGACTGTGCTGCTCGGACCGCTGGCTCCGCATATGGGGGAAGAATTGTGGGAGCAACTGGGCCACAGTGAGAGCCTGTTTGAACAGCGATGGCCTGAGTGGGACGAGAAAGCTCTGGAACGGGAAGATATTACCCTGGTTGTGCAGGTCAACGGGAAGTTGGTCGACAGGCTGATGGTGGCCAAAGGTTCATCAGAAGATCAGGTGTCGCAGAGAGCCCTTGATTCACCAAAAGTCCAGCGTAAGATATCCGGTAAGACAATAAAGAAGACCATCTACATCCAGGATCGGATACTTAACCTGGCCATTTAGCTCTCAGCCATCAGCATTCAGCATTGCGTGCAAGTTTGATTTTCACACTGGAATTTAAAAAGAAGCCAATATAAATGGATATTAAAAGTATGGGTATATTATGTAAACTCTCCCGACTGCGTGCAAGTTTGATTTTCACACTGGAATTTAAAAAGAAGCCAATATAAATGGATATTGAAAGTATGGGTATATTATGTAAACTCTCCCGCTCTCAGTCGGGATAGTTTACATAATATATCTTATCAGACATTATACTTTAATATAAACTTAATATATAACATCTACCCTATTCATTTCAGCGTCCTGTGTCATCCTGAACGAAGTTAAGGATATCCAGAAGTGAAACATTACATTAAGATACTGCTTCTAACGGCAATTCTGTTCTTATATTACCTGATCGCATCAGTTAACACCTCACACGCCACTGTTCCAACATCTCCACCCTTTACCCGCATCTGGTCAGATCCTCAAGACAACATCCGACCGCTGCGTCCTGCTATGCGGATCCGTCTCCATCCCCACCGGGATCTCGATAACTACCTCGGCAGATTTGAGCTCTTGTGCCAGTTCCTCGACCTGATGCAGGAACACGACCCTGAAGACCCTTCGTTTGGCGGACTTCACGAGGGCGAAGGGGAACGGCTGTGGCGCATCATCGAGACCGACAACACCCAGGAAGCCATACGGGTCTGGTCTGAATACGCCGATTACTTCGACGACCACGAGACCTATCTCGGTAATATAGAAGCTGCCTGGACCTACACCGACAGCTTTCCCGCCTGGGATGAGGGTCCCCCGCTCTACTATGCCCTGCACAACTGCGGCTGGGGGTTAGTGGCGGAGATGGGCTATCGCACAGCCTACGATGACGACAGCCGGCGCGAATACGGTCTTGCCTGCGCGGAATACCTGGTTGAGAACACACCGCGCATCGATCCGGATATGGAGGACCGACTTATGCCGCTGGTTGCCGGCTGGGCGGCCGGCACGTTGTGGGATTACGGGGTATTTGAGGATAATGAAGGTTATCTGGAGACAGCGCTGGATATCGCTTCTGACGTGCATCGGTGGATAGATGCAGACCTGGACCGCCTTCACGACAACGAAATATGGGCACTGTGCGGCGGAACCGCTATGTGGGGTGTTCTCCGCTCCCTGGCGCAGGTGGACTCATCTGTCGCCACATGGAGCATCGAGGCTCTGGAAGAGATGGACGTCTTCGGCGGCCGCGGCGATTGGAACAACTCCTGGAACATCTGGTATGCCCACGCCTGGATCGAGGCCTGGCGGTTGATCGACGATGATGCTTATCTGGAGAACGCCGTCGCCATCGTTGACAGCCTGCTGGATCAGGACGGCGATGGTGACGGCGGCATTCCCGCCACCGGAGGCGATCCCGACGATCAGGACCAATCGTGGGTATCGGCCTATACCGGCTGGATGGGACTGCGGCAACTGTTCAATGTCCTCCCCCCTATCGATGCAGCAATGGTCAGATTGGTCAATCCGTCACTTGAACGCCCCTGGCCGGTCAGAGCGCCGCTCGAATTAATCTTTGAATTGGTCAATGGCGGCCTGAACGAGCAGGTGGATATCCCGTTCCGGCTGCGCGGCGCGATGCAGCTCGACACCACCGTATCAGTCGAAGGCTGGCAACCATTTGAAATCAGACTTCCCGAGGAATGGACACCTGTCCAAGTCGGTGAGTTTGCGTTCACAGCATATACCGACCACCAGGACGACGCCGACCGGACGGATGATACCCTCCGCTTCACCATATCCATACTGCCGGTTGGACAACTCGAACTGATCACCCTGAACATCGAAAACGAACCGGTCGGCTGCGACTTATACTTCTACCACTGCGATATCGATTCAAACGAGCTATTCGTCCACCTTGTCACCGACCCGGAGGACGGTCGGGTTGAAGCGGAACTTATGGTCGGGACCTATCGGGTTGATGTGATACCCGACTTTCCCTATCCACGCAGCGTCATCGAGCCTTTCGAGGTGACCGAAGAGACCCCTAACCTGATCGATCTGCGCTTTGAACATCCGCCGGTTCTGTTAGTTGACCGCGATATCCGCCGAGACCACGCCAGCTATTACGAAGACGCCCTGAACGCCACCGACCGCAGCTTCTACCGCTGGACCTCGGACAAACTGGGTGGAATCGAAGGACGAACGGACGGCTTCCCGACGGTCATCTACTTCACAGGCGACCGGAAAAGCGAGACGGTTCCATCTGAGGACCGTGAGGAGATGGCTCGTCATCTGGGCCGCGGCGGCGGGCTGTTCGTCACCGGACAGGACATAGCCGACGACATAGCCGATGACCCATTCTTGACGGAGGTGCTCCACTGCCGTCACCTGTCGGATTCGATGAGGCAGCAGGTTGTGGAAGGGGTTGAGGGTGATGATGTCCTGGACGGGATGACGCTGCTGCTGTTCGGGAATCGCGGGGCCAACAATCAACGTTCAAAGGCCGGGATTGAGGCCGTTGGGAGCGGCGTGACCTGCGCGTTCTATCGGGGCGCAGCCGACACCGCAGCAGCCGTCAGGTGGGAGGAGCCATCTGGCGGACGGGGTATATTCTTCGCCTTCGGCTTCGAGGGAATCAGCGGCCAGGGAGGCACCACCGCCCGCGAAGAGGTGATGGCTGCAGTGCTGGATTGGCTCGGCACGCCACAAAAGG
>MWJR01000288.1 GCA_002127415.1 Calditrichaeota bacterium AABM5.125.24 | reverse complement strand
GGCAGCGCTGAGTTCGGCGATATACCGGCCGGTGAGTCGGCGACCGCTGACAGGTCGTTCCGTGTTCAGCTCGAATCATGCCTGAGTTCCGGTGAGTATGTTCCGTTCCGGCTCGATATCAGCGACATCGACATGAACATATACCCACCGGCGTTGTTCCGTCTGCCGGCATCCTCCGGGGCGCTACTCTATTCGGGACACGAATTCCCCGGCGGTGTTATCAACCCCGGCCAGACGGCTGAGCTGGTGCTGACGGTGTTGAATGATGGCTCGCTGGATCTTGTGAATTTGCGGGCTGAGATGCACACCCACGACGAGTCGGTGATAGTTGAGGACGACCAGGCTGTCTTCGGCGATGTTGGAGTCGGACAGACCATAGATTGCAGCGGCGATCCGTTCCGCATCACAGTCCTGGAGGGAACCACTGTGGGGCGCAGGGTGTTGTTGAGAACGCGGTTCTACATCGGACAGGAACAGGTGGCGGGAAGTGTTTTCTTCCACATAACCATCGGCGAGATGAGCCCGGAGGATCCGCTAGGCCCCGACGCTTACGGTTATTATGCTTACGAAGATATAGATGACTTGGGCGAAGCCCCGACCTATGAATGGATCGAGCTCGACCCTGAATATGGGGGCCAGGGTGGCGAAGCCCATTCGGTCGGGGATGAGGATGTGTTCAGTATGCCGCTGCCGTTCGAGTTCCGGTTCTACGGACAGCCATACGATTCGGTCTCCATCTGCTCGAACGGGTGGCTGAGCTTCGAGGTCACCTGGATGTGGAACTTCCGCAACTGGGGGATTCCGAGTCCACTGGGCCCGCACACCCTGGTGGCTCCATTCTGGGATGACCTGATGCTCACTGACCCTGAAGATCCGGACGATACACGCATACCGTTCGACATCTTCACCCGCTATGACCGTGACGAAGGACGCTTTATCATCGAGTGGAGCCGGTCCAACAATCGATACGGCCTGGAGAATGACGTCTTCTTTGAGGAGACCTTCGAGGTCGTCCTGTTCGATCCGGCGGTCGTCCAGACCCGCACCGGGGATGGTGAGATACTTTTCCAATACCTCGAAGTATCCAACGTCGATGAGTACAATAACTACGCCACCGTGGGGATTGAGGACTGGAACCACGTTCGCGGGCTGGAGGTCACCTTCGCCGGGTTGTATCCCGAGGCGATTGACACGCTCAGGCCGCAGAGAGCCATCCTGTTCACCACCGATCCACCGGATGAATATGCCGGGGTCAGAGAACGGGCCATAACCCCGGTGGGGTTCGGTATGGCGAAGCCGTATCCGAACCCGTTTAACAGCCGAACCACTGTTAAATTTAGTCTGCCAACGGCAGGGGAAACGCGTCTGGCGCTGTGGGACCTCAGCGGTCGTCCGGTTCGCGAGTTGACCTCCGGGTCCTTATCAGCCGGAGACCATCGGCTGATCCTGGAGGCTGGCAAGTTGCCGAGCGGGCTCTACATCCTCCGGCTCGAAGCTGCCGGGAACACCGCGCAGCGCAAACTGCTGCTACTGAAATGATGAATCCGGTAGGCCGGACACTCCTGTCCGGCCAAGCCCCTACCTGACAGGCAGCATTTGACGGCCTCTGGATAAATGCTCGGACAAGAGTGTCCGAGCTACTGAAAAAATAGGAGACAGCTATGAGCTCACTTCTGGCCATAAGCCTATCATCAATTATCCTGGCGGGCGCGCCGTCGGATAAGGCGCCCGTGGTTCGTTGTCCGGGCGACCTGCCCGCTGACAGGATAGTGCTCCCCTCTGATCCCCTGCCGGAAGCGCCTTTCGTCCGCGCCCGGCGACTGCCGCGACCGCGCCGTGACGACATCATTGGCGAGCTCTTCGAGGCCGGTGATACCTATTGCGATTACCAGACCAACGGTTCGGTGGGCAAGATGATCGCCGTGGACCCCGACGGCGGTGTGCACGTAACCTGGATGGACGCTGACGACTCCGAGCTCGACACACGACATCAGAAGTATAATTATATGGGTGAGAATGGACAGTGGATCAATGAGGAGGGGGTGAATGTCGATCCGGGGACGAAGAGCGGCTACGGCTGCCTCTGGCTGTCGGAGGAAGACCTGCCACGTGCGCTCTCATTCTGCCACGTCGAGGGAATCCTCGAGGATATCACGGGGGTGTGCGGGATTGACTGGAGCGCTGGCGCCGGGGCGTTTGGCCTCGCACCGCTGCCGAGGTATCCCGAACGTCCGATCATCTGGCCGCAGGGGGTGATGACCGCGGAGTGGAAGATCCACGTGGTCTGCAACCGTCGTGACGCCAGGATGATCTCATATACCCGGGGCCTGCTCGATGACCACGGTGATCTGCAATTCGAGGACGAGGTTCCGGTCGAGGTGAGCGAGACCCACCTCAATACCTACCGTATCGCCCGCTCGCCGAACAGCGAACGTGCCGCAATCACCTGGTTGAACAGCCGGGTCGGGATTCCCGCGCCGCCGGAGTGGGATGGTTTCCTGGTCTATCAGATGAACAACGACATCTGGCTTGCCTGGACTGACGACGGTGAGCGCTGGAACTTCGATGAACCGCTGAACGTCACCGACTGCATCCCACCCAATCCCTGGGCGGAGGGTGATGCCATTTACGGTGATACCCTGCTGCCCTACTGCACCCATGACATTATCTTCGATGCCGGGGATAATATACATATCGTCTTCGAGACCCGCGGGCTGTGGTGGAATCCGCTCGATGATGAGCTGCCTCCGGTCGATGGGCTGACAGTGGATGCCTCGCACCTCTGGCACTGGTCAGAGGAGACCGGCGAGATTGACCCGGTTGCTGACGGATGGTTCTCACAGCGGGATATTGTCGGTAACGACACCCTCTGGCCGGCGCCCGGCGCCTGGAAGTCGAATGTCTGCAACCCGTCGCTGGCTTATGATGAGAACGACGATCTTTACTGTGTCTATAACTTTTATCCTCACGGGGACTATGTTGAAGACATTGGAGAGCGGGGTCGTTGTAACGGTGATATAGCGGTGACCGTCTCCGAGGATAACGGGGAGAGCTGGTATTATCCGACTATGATCGTCCGGAGCCCCAGCCCCAATGCTGAATCGGGTGAGGCGATGTGCGAGTGTTATCCGACGGTGGCTGAACGGATTGATGAGAACCTGCACGTATTCTATGAGGTGGATACCGAGCCGGGCACCTCCATCCAGGACGCCGGCGCCACCAACACCCTCTGCCCCTTCTATTACCAGCGTGTGCCGGTCGATTCGATAGCGCGTGATTCCCTCTGGTCGGATGGCCCATCCTTCCACGGGGAGAGAGTTGCAGTGCCTCTGGAGGAGGCATGGACACCGTCGGGATTCCGGCTGACCGGGGTCTATCCGAACCCGTTCAACAGCCGGGCGGTCGTTGAGTTTGAGCTGAAGACCTCGCTTGAAGTCAGACTTGAGGCCTACACCCTGGATGGGAAACAGGCAGCGGAACTGTTCGCTGGGAAGACGCTCTCGGGGCGGCACCGGGTTACCTGGGATGCCTCAGGCCTGCCGGCGGGGATTTATCTTATAAGGCTGGCTGACGGTTCAGCTCAGGCGACGCGAAAGGTAGTGCTGGTGAAGTGATCTGGCACCCCCCCTTTAATCCCCCCCTACTGGCGTAGGGGGGGATTTTGTATATTGTAAAAAGAGCAGCCGGGCCTTACAGGTCTCGGCTGCTCTTTTGTGAAATGAGTTGATGAACCGATCGGTGAGTCTTGGTTCTGGTAGATGTAAATGGTGCGGTGTCAGGCTCCCTCGCCTGAAACCTTCATCAGGGATTAGCGGATACTTACCGTTGGTGGACCTCCCGGGATGAACCACATCGGTGCGGATGTTGGTTTCGAACGCATAGGGCCGATTAGCTCTTCTTCCGGGATGACGTGCTCAAGATATACGTCATCCAGCCAGGCATCCTCCATTAAAACATCGTTGTAGGTGAGGATAATTAACTGACTTATCTTCCCACCGGTGGGCAGCGCGAATCCTTCACCTACAACTTCATCGTCGAATGCCACATCATAAGACCTGGCATCGGTATCAAAGGCTATTTCAACGTGGAACCACTCGTTCGCGGTCCACTTAAAGCCTGCATCAGCGAGTCCGCCACCATCCCAAACCCAGAGAGTGCTGTCATCCCTGAACTGGAGAGACCAGGCATACTGGTTTGAAGGCGTTCCGGCGAATATACCAAAGTAGCCATTCGGACTGAGCTTCAACCAGAGTTCAAAATTGCCGACTGTTACCGTGTTATCGTTGTGATGATACCAGAGCCGAGCGTAAGGGCCATTGCTGGTGTCCGGGTCGTGGAAGTGGACACTCTTGTCGCCGCCGTGAGCCTCCTCGTCAGTGACCCAGGCGTATGAACTATCCTGATAATCATACTCCCAGGCACCACCTGGTGGCTCGCCAACTTCATATTCCTCAAAATCATCGTCTATCACCACCAGAGATTCGGTCTGGGCGCTGTCCACGTTGGAATAGTCTGAGGTGCCGGCCAGATTTACCGCCACAACCCGATACGCATACCACGTCTCCGGATCAAGACGCTCGTCCTCGTAGGAGTAGAATCCCCGGTTAACCTCGGCGATAACGGAAAACTCGGCTTCCCCCTGGACTCTTCGCTCGAGGATGAACATATCCTCATTGAACGAACCTGGACGCCAGCTGACGGCGACATTGACGAGATCGATGACCTCAGCGAACAGGTCCCAGGGCGCCAGAGGCGGTGCGTCCGGGACAATAACCAGAACCTCATTCGACCAGTCGGAAGCCCCGGCGTCATTAAAGGCATTGACCCGGTATGCGTAGCGGGTGTCCGGCTCGATCAGTTGGTCGACGAGGGTGGTATCGTCAGCGTCCAAAAGGGCTATATGTGTCCAGACATAGGCCGGCGGTTCACGGCGCACCACGTTGAAACCGGTCTCGTCATCTGCGTTGTCCACCCAGTTCAGCTCGACCTCCTGGTGGGAAAGCGGCCGACCGGTGAGATTACTGGGGGCGTTGGGGGGTGCCAGGAATGTTGTGGCCTCTGCAATGTTCGAGTATGGGGAGTTACCGAAGAAGTTGTAAGCGTGAATCCGGTAATAATAAGTTGTCAGTGGTGTCAAGCCCTGATCTGTGTATCTTTGAGTGTCGGCTTCAAGGGTGGCAATCGTCTCCCATCCCTCGCCCGGGGTGAGGCTGCGCTCGAGTGTGAAGCCGGTTTCATTATCCGAGGCGTCGGTCCAGGTCACCCTGATCTGAGAATACAGGGTGGCTTGGGCTGCGAGGTCGGTCGGTGCTACGGGCGGGCCTTCCAGCGTGGTCACTTCAGCCACGTTGGAGTAAGGGGAATTGCCATAGCCGTTAAAGGCTAAGACACGGTAATAATAAGTCATCCGGTCATCCAGTTCCTGGTCTACGAAGCTTGTCTGATTGGCCGGAACCGTGTCGATGGTTGCGTAACGGATGTGGCGCTCCAGGCTGCGCTGGATCTTGAAGCCGTCCTCGTTATCGGAGTTGTCCACCCAGCTCAGGCTGACCTCACTGGACGAGGTTGCCGCGGCCTCAAGGTCGGAAGGCTCCACCGGGGTGCGGGTGGTGGTCGATGCACCGGCCACATTTGACCAGACCGAGCTCAACTCATTTAATCTCGCACAGAGGCGATAGTAGTATGTGGTGCTGAGATCCAGGCCGACGTCCTGATATTCAGTCGCCTCGGCTGGTATGTTGGAGGTGATGGTCACGTACTGTTCGCCAAATTTACGCTGCAGTTGATAC
This sequence comes from Calditrichaeota bacterium AABM5.125.24, assembly GCA_002127415.1. Lineage (GTDB taxonomy): Bacteria > Electryoneota > AABM5-125-24 > Hatepunaeales > Hatepunaeaceae > AABM5-125-24. The sequence goes on along the minus strand of MWJR01000288.1, from coordinate 4,157 downwards.
CCGGTCTCGGTCCCGGATTCGTCAACCCAACTGAGGTTAATCTGGGTGACCGTCTCCTCGTCCTGAAGGGCGGTGAGGCTGCTCGGCGCCTTCGGGAGGGTGCTGGCCTCCACCGCATCGGAGGGGTCGGACTCACCGTAACTGAAATAGACCTTCAGCCGGTATCGGTAAACGGTCCCCTCCTCGAGGCCGCTGTCGGTGTAACTGTCTATGTCGGCCGGAAGATCGGCAATCTCTGTCCAATCCACGCCGTCATCCGAGCGCTCCACTAAATATCCCTCTTCGTCCGTGCTGTTGTCCACCCACCCGAGCTGAATGGAGCTGTCGGACAGCGAGGTTGCAGTCAGGCCTGCGGGCGGGGTCAGTGTGGTGACCAGGGTCTGGTTCGACCAGTCGGACCTGAGCTCGCCCAGTTTGGCTCGGATGCGGTAGTGGTAGCTGTTGCCGGCGGTCAGCCAGTCGTCCTGGTGGGAGGTGGTGTCGGCAGGCAGGTTGGCGATGGTCCGGTATTCAGACTCGCCCTCATCGCTCATCTTGCGCTGAAGCTCGAATCCGTCCTCAACAGTGGATTGATCGGTCCAGGTCAGGTCCGCCTGCGAGCTTGTGATGTGGGTGACCGTGAGGTCGGTGGGGGCTTTTGGTAGTGTCCGGGCGATGGCCACATTGGAGGGATCAGACGTGCTGCCTTCGTGGACGGCCTTGACCCGGTAGCGATACTCGGTCCCTTCGGTGAGTTCGGTATCTGTATAGCGAGCGGTGCCGGCCTGGAGCTCGGCAACTGTAGACCATCCTTCACCGCCGTCAACGGACCGCTCCGCTATGAAGCTGGATGCACCTGAACTCTGGTCCACCCATTCGATCTGAATCTCGCTGTCAGTGATCGGCTCTGCTGTCAATCCTGTAGGGGCCGCAGGCCGTGGCCCGGTCGGCCCGGTGGATTCCTCACCACAGCCGATAAATCCAGCCAGCAAGAGGAGGATAATTAGATAAGATAACCGTTTCATAACATGCTCCGGCTTAAGTTGAGGCATTTACGGCAAGGTGGTTGAATGAAGGAGGGGAGCTGTGGGGTGCCAAGAGGTCACCACTCTCTCCCTGAAATGATGTCCCTTCCATCCTGAAATCCTAATAATATATACAAATAAGTTCCTGATGTGCAAGAGTTTTCAATTGCGGATTGCGGATTGCGAATTGCGGATTTAGAATTTCGGATTTAAATCGCAGTCTGCGATCCGATCCGGCAACTGCCGGGTCGCGTGGGTTGGACTGTTCCCACTGCTAACTCTGCAATATCTCACTTGTCTTGGCAAGCAGCAGGGCCTTGTTGATCGGCTTTTCGAAGTGGTCAGCTTGAGGTTGAATCTGTTTGAGTTGCCGGGTGAAGCTCTGGAAGTCACTCGAAACGTCAGTGATGATAATGACCGGAATAGCTGATGTGACTGCGTTTTCCTTCAGGTCACGGAACATCCTGACCCCGGACTCATCCTGCATACCTAACCCAAGGATGATCAAGTCGGGACGCTGAGCAACCGCCTTGGCAAAGCCGTCCCCGCCGTCCATAGCAGAGCTGGTAGAGAGGCCGTTGTCTTCAAAGAGAGTGATCAAGCTGACGATTACATCAGCTTCGTCGTCAACGATCAGTATCCTTTTATCCGCAGAGCTGTTCATAGTGGGGAGACCTCCGTTTGAAATCCCGCTGGGGAATGTTGGCTCATTCGTTTCCCCAGCAGAGTAGCTCGGATACTCTTGTCCGAAGGGGTTAGACCGGACAGGAGTGTCCGGGTTGCCGATGTATCAGCAGGGGCGATGTTTAACATCGCCCCTGCTCTTGTCCGAGCGGAGCACCTACCGTATGAGTATCACCTTCTGCATACGAACCTCACCGGAGGCCTCGAGACGGACGATATAGACCCCGGATGTCAACCCTTCGCCGTTCAGGATCGCCTGGTGATAACCTGCCGCAGCGAGTCCGCTGAAGAGGGTCGCCGTCTCGCGCCCGTCAAGGTCGTAGAGCTTGAGCGAGACTGTGCGAGGTGTCGGCAGGGCATACTGCACCGTCGCAACGTTGTTGAACGGGTTGGGATAGACTGGCAGGAGGGCGAACTCCCGCGGTAGAACCTCCCGGTCGGACCCGACCCCCGATGCGCCTCCGGTAAGCTCAATATCCACCGTATCTTCATCGAGGTCGTTGGATACGATGCGTAAGGTCGCGATGAAATCGTCTTCATCGAGGGGATTGAAGGTCACGGTCGTGGTATGGATATCATCGAGCGCAAGATAGAAGGGCTCTCCACCTTCAGTGATATCAAATGGTGTCTCCTCGGGGATGATGGTCTGGGAATACACGCGCAGAGTGCCCTCGTCGATGTTGGTGATTTCAACCGTCAGCTCAGCGCTGTTCCCCGGTTCAATCACGCCGAAGTCGAGCCTGTCAGGTTCAACAGCAATATCCCGCTCGCCGTGGTCAAAGGGCAGTGTGCCCATATCGGCACGCGTGTCGTCAGGATCTGGGTCTGACTGCGGATCTCCGGCGTCGATGCAGGGGCTCTCCGCAGTAAGGCTGAAGTCGCCCTCGTCGGCGTTTTCGAACAGCGGGTCTTCGTCGATGTTCCCATCACCCCAGATGACCTCGCCATTATCGTTGGTGACGATCCCCTCCTCGCCCCCCTGGACGTCCGAATAGGAGATGGTGACCACACTCGGGTCGCTGAGGTCGCTGAAGACCATCTCCTGCGGGGTGTCGTTCCAGAGTATGCTGTTAACTATGGTCAGTTCAGCAGTCCGGCAGTAGAACCCGCCTCCCTCCTGATCGGCGGAGTTTCCGGTTATGGAGCAGTTGATAAATGTGGGGGCGGATGTCCTGAGGTAGATCCCACCGCCGGACCGCACCGCGCGGTTCCCGCTGATGATGCAGTTGATGAAGGTCGGGGTGGCGCCTCCATGGCTGTAGATCCCGCCGCCGTAGCTGTTAACAGTGTTGTTTGAGATGACACAGTGGCTCACCAGCGGGCTGGAACCCCTGCAATAGATTCCGCCACCCATAGACACATTGCCTCCGATGAGGGTAAAACCTATCAGCGCCGTTCCTTCCCCCTCCTCGTTCTCCAGGCTTACCACACGCCCATCCCGGTTGCCGTCAATTACGGTCGAGTCGATGTAGGCCGGGTCTCCGGTAGTGAAGAAGAGGCTTCCCACCACCAGGGTCTTCCCTTGGAAGTCAAGATTATCAACATACAGCCCCGGCTGCACCAGGATTGTATCCCCTTCGCCGGCCTGGGCGATGGCGCCCTGTATGGTCTCGGCGTCTTCGGGCACGTTGATGAATGTGCGGCGCTTGAGTCCGAGCAGGCGGAAGTCATCGATAAAGAGTCCTTCACCCTGAGGCTCGTTCATATTGGCGTCGCCCAGGAACCTCCAGCGCAGCCAGACGGTCTGACCGGTGAACTGGGACAGGTCCAGCTCCCTTTTCCAATCGGGGATGTTCTGGTTGTTGGTGGTGTTGGGACCGAAGTATTGCCAGTTCTCACGCCATTCATCGTTGCGCCCGTGTTCGTGGACTATCTCTTCCCACTCCTCGCCGTCGGTGGAGACCTCCACCCGGAAGTAGTCGCCGTTGGGGTAAGGGGTATGGGTGTCGCAGCGGACCCAGAAGTCGAAGCTGGAGTGATCCCACGGCGCTTCGGGGATATCGAGCGGCGGCGAAACCAGGGCGTTATCCACGGTGACCATGGTGCGGCAGTGGGCGCAGAAGTCGCCCTCGTGGGCGTCGTGGTCGGTGATTGCCCACAGTTCAGCCTGACCGGTGCTGAGTTCCATATTCCCCTGTTCCTCGCCGTCGTTCGACCAGATTGCTGAGTCTCCAGCCACCACCTCCATCTCGTCGACCAGAAACCCGTAGGCGTCCGCGTCGTCGGTGGTGCACCAGGCCGGGTCGCTGCAGAAGGTCCACCGGATGCGGACCTCCTCTCCGGCATAATCGTCGAGGTTGAACTCGGCCTCAAGCCACTCCTTCGAATAGCTGGCCCAGCCGGGGACCCCAGGCCCCATCCCCCATTCTGAGCCGAAGCTGAACAGACTCTCGTATGTGTATTCCGGCTCTTGAGGCAGGAGCACCTCCCAGGATAAGCCGTCATCGATAGATATCCACACATTAGCGC
>MWJR01000213.1 GCA_002127415.1 Calditrichaeota bacterium AABM5.125.24 | reverse complement strand
GACGAGGATTGCTTCGCTTTGCTCGCAATGACAAACCTAAAGCACTTTAATGTCTTTATGAATGCAACTTAGTATAACAACTAATTACCGCGCATATACGATTCTTCCCAATCCTTCGGCCCGCCGGCCCTCTGTATCCCAGGCCACCACCCGGTAAAGATACACCCCATTGGCGACGCTTCGACCGGCCCTGTCGTGGCCATTCCACACGGCCTCGGCGTTGAGTCCGGCCGATTCGGCCCGGCCTCTGTGATCCCAGATACGCCGCCCTCCCACGGTGTATATGGTCACCTCGAAATCGGCTGGTTCCGAGATGAAGAAGGTCAGTTGTGTACTCTTTCGGAACGGGTTGGGATAATTATAGACCCTGTCAACTATCAGTCCACCAGCCTCGGAGGTTACCTCGACCTCAAATTCCTTTACCACCAAGTTGTTGAAGCTGTCCCAGGCGTGGATATCGAGCAGATGCCACCCCGGCTCCAGCGGTCCGATGCGTCTCTCGAGACTGCCCGACTGGTGGCTGTCGAGGTCATATTGGAAGTGCGGTGTCAGGTCGATCGACCGACTGGCGTCGATTATCAATCCGATGCCGTGTCCCATCGCTCCGGTCAGGTTGAGTCCTGAGGAATCGGTCAGATCGACGATAAGAAGCGGTTCGGGCCCGATGATGTCCCCTTCCCGGTAGCCGCGATGGTTGAAAAAGACCCGGATGTGTGGTGGATCAGTATCGTCGGCCTCGGCAACCAGCTCCGCGTATGCTACTGAATCGAGTGCGATGACCCCGTCTGTTTCATCGTTGTGGAAATAGCCTACCACCCGGCCGAGGTCACTGCCAAGGGTGACATCACGCGGGACAATAAATTGCCCCACGAAACTGCCATTCGAGACGCTGAGCAGACCCCGATAGACCGTCGGACCGGGGAGGTAATAATAGAGATGTATGGGATTACCCGGTTCTCTCTCTACCTCATAGTGATGCAGAACCCTGGTATCACGCACCAGGAAGTCGAGTTCACCGAAGAAAGCAGGATCGAACTCCCCATTCGGTCCATTGATTTCACCCTCGACGGTCGATAGGGCCAGGGGAGTGAGGGTGTCCGGCTCAGGATGGGTGAAATGTCCGCTCAGTCGGGGGTGTCCGAGGAACATTGTCGGATCGCCGAGGAGGTGATATGAGGCGCTGTTGCTGCTACGATAAAGGTGCTTGGCAAGAACCAGGGCTTCGCCAATAGTCGTGTCGGGCTCGAAGAGGTATGTGAAGAAGTTGGTTGCCAGGTTGAAGTTCGGACCGCCTCCGGTCAGCCGGCTTGAGGCTACGATGGCGATGGCGCCGCGGTCCGGCAATGCCAGGAGCTGCTCGGCGAAGCTCTGCGATGAGGCGTCGTCCCAGTATGCCCAGTCGCATGTGAAGGCTATGAAGGCCGGCCAGCGGCGCGATTCCTCAATCCGTGACATATCACGCGACTGGACAAACACATGCTCGTGCGACCACAGGGTCGGATTGCCGTGTCCCATATAGTTGACCAGCAGGGTTCCGTTATTGATACTCTCGACCAGATCATCCCCGGCCTGCGGCTTCACGCGGCCCCATTGGCGGGGGTATTCAGTCAGGTAGATCTTCACCTGGTCGATAAAGGCCGGGATACGGTGGTTGCTGATATCCTCGGTGTATTGAACATGCTCCGCTTCCGAGTTATAAGACTCGCCGAATTCGTCATCGGCCACAAGGGTCACTCGATTGCGCCAGTGCCCGAATTCGGGCTCCTCGACATAGGCGATGATTTTATCCACAATGAACCGAATCTCACGGTCGGAGCCTCCCGTCAGGCGGCCGTGAACCATCTCGGGCAGCGGCACACTGCTGTGGTCTTCGGAGCGGGGGGTAAAATCGACGAACCAGTCGTCGGTGCACAGCCCGCCCATCTCGTAGGGCGGCAGACGGTTCTCATCTCGCGGTCGGCTGATGTCGCGGAAGTTGTAGTCGCCGTCCCCGCAGAAGAGGACGAAGTCAGGCGCTCGGGCCCACCTCTCCTGCGAGACCATCAGGAAATTGCGAATAGCTGCCGGGTCGCGCAGCCCCCCTGAGAAGTAGTTATAGATCTCCGACAGTCTCACCCTGGCGGCAGTTAGGGCTGCGTCTCGCCTGGCGTAATAGTCCAGAAGCGGCTCAACTGTATTCCGGTAATTGTCCGGTGTGATGAGCAGGACATCGGCGCGGTTCGACCCGGACCACAGGGTGTCAGGGATGTCCGACTCCGGTGGAAAATACTCCTCGAAGCTCGATGAGACCGATTGGAAATCAGCCGGCGTCAACGTTATATACCGTCGGGGCGCCCTGGCGTCCTGAACCACGGTGAATGAGCTTTTGCGCTCGAGGCCGACCCGGTTGTGATCGGTGATGTTGAATGCCCATGGGGCATTCTGTCCGGACAGATCGTAGCGGACTGTGCCGGTGAAGCTGATCTCCTCGAACGTTCGCGGAGGTTCGAGACGGGCGCGGTAGGCGAGTTCGAGCCAGTCGAACATCGCCTGGGCGTTCCCGATGGTCTGATTGAGAACCAGGCTGTTGAAGCCGTCCCGCAGCAGGGATTGAATCCCTTCAAATCGGTGTTCCCTGAGGGAGGTGGCAGTCCCGGGGGGAAACCCGCCTAACTCAATCCCGTTCAGAGATGCCTCAACCCAGGACCTCACCCGGCTGGAGGTATTAACCAGTCGCAGTCCGAGAACTGCCGGCAGGGTGGTGTCGGGGCTGTCTGTCGTGAGGGTGAACGATATGCGGGAAGCGCCGGTCAGGTTATGGCCATACCACTCGCGACCGCTGCCGGTAATACCGCCCGGATGGTAGATGAACCGCTCCGGCTCGTAGTAGAATCTGACCAGACCGGTATTCGATACGATGTCTTGTGCTTCTTCCAGCTCTTCTTTATGAAAGCTCTCCATCCTGAGACCGCCTCCGGCAGGATCGATGTTCAGCCAGTAGATGTTGCTGACGGCATAGTGGTTGACCAGATACCTCCATCCACGGCTGGTATCGGGCGCCCATCCACCGGCGCCCCGACCGTAGAAGAGCAGCCAATCACCGTTGTCAAAGCGACCATTTAGGTTGTCATCATACACATAGATGGCGCATTCCTCCAGACCCAGAGGCGCCTCGGCGTCCGGTTCAAGCGGGAGTTCACCGCCGCCGTTGCCGAACAGCTTCAGATGCGAGGAGGGGAGCCCTTCCGGCAGTTCCACCCCTTTACGCGCCAGCTCATCAAAGGTCAATCGGTATATCCCCTCCTGGTCGATCTCGAACCGGTATAGATAGCCCTGCGGCCAGGAGGGTTCCCTGAAGTTGGATGTGGTTACCCGGCTCCAGCCTGCAGCCTGGTCGCAGTTCAGGATCACCAGCCGTGCAACCCGGTTGACACGAACCGGTCGCGATTCATCGATAGTCGGTGGTGCGTTGAAGTCGAGGCGCACTGTGATCCGCTCGGTCAGCTCGACCCGGGGCGGGTTATCCGAAATTCGCACCGGATATATCGGCACCCTCGCCACCTGCAGCCCGCCAAGCGTCCTCAGCTCCAGCGGGCCGACCACCTCGCCGACGGAGGGGCTGTAGACAACGGCTTCGGGAAGGGTCTCGGCGGTTCTCGGTTGGTATCGGGACAGCGATCCATCCCACACCTGTCCCGGCTGGCGTCTCAGTAGTCTCACCGAGGGCTTCGAACCGGGTGGCACCGCGATGGTGACGGTTCTAACCGGCAGTTCGGGCTTCCCAGGGATATGGATGGCGTCTGCATTCTTGATACTCAGACGCACGACCACACCATCCACCTCAACCGGCTTTGCCGGCTCAGGGATATACTCAAACGTCACTCCCCGATCATCCGTCGCCGTCAGGCGGAGTTCACCCCGCAATTGACCGGCGGTCAAGGTCATAGCTATCAGAACAACTGCCAGAACCGAGTTGTGCACCCGAAGCAACGAACTACCTCTCTTGTCCTTATCCGTCATAAAACCAAAAATCCGGACAGATGCCCGGATTGAACAGAGTCAGGAGTCATCTGGTTATCAGCTTGAGATCGTAATCCAGAAACCCCTAACAAATATGTATGGTGTGATCCTCCTGCGGGATGACAGTGAATAATGGTATCGGTTGATCAGGCAGCGTCAACAGCCTGCCTGAAGACGCCTGATCCCTCTAACCTTTCAATCTATCTTATATTTTGACCTTTGTCAAGCCCTTTAGAACGGTTCAGCCTCATCGATGAGCATATTTGGTATGTCATCCTCGATCTTATACTTCAGCTTGCAGGCGTGGCATATCAGGCGGTTGTTCTCCCGGTCGTATTCGAGCTCCCCTTTGCATTTGGGGCAGGCCAGGATGTCGAGCAGTTCCTTGTCAAGCATTCTCACTCCTTGAAAAGTTAAGGTCTTTATCGAGGGGTCAGGTTCTCAACCTGATGCCATAAGCTCAGCAAGGTAGTCGGTCTTGTCTCAAGCCCGACTGTCGCGGTTGAGACAGCCGTGACACCCATCGTGGCCGCTGTGCTAAATCCGCCTATGGCGGATGGTCGACAGGAATGTCGGCCATCCCCACTCATCATTCATCGTTCACTATTCAGCCAATCTCCGTTGCAGTTCAGCCGGCATATGAATGGCCTTTCCGTTGCGATCGATGAAGCAGTGGACGGTGCGGCCGGTGCATATCGGTTCAGTCTCATTCTCCTGCCGGACGGTATATGAGAAGGTGATGCGGGTTTGACCCCACTCTTCAGGGCGGACTTCGATCCTGAGCAGGTCATCGTAGGAGGCCGGTCGAAGGTAGTGGATGTGGGCTTCGGTGACCACCAGGCAGTAGCCCTCATCCTCAATCTCACGGTAAGGGCGCCAGAATTGACGGAACCAATCCGAGCGGGCTAACTCGAAGTATTCGAGGTAGTTGACGTGATATGCGAGTCCCATCCGGTCGGTCTCGCTGTATCGAATGCGGATTGAGGTGGTGCTACTGTCCACGGCTCACCGCTATAGTCTCACTTCTCTATCCAGGTCCCCATCCGGGTATATTTGTCGATCCGTTTTTCTATCCTCTCCTCGTGATTTAGCGGGAGCAGTTCATCGAGGGCGGCAGTAACGACTTCCGCCACCTCTTTCGCAGCGCTGGCTGGGTCGTTATGAGCCCCGCCCGGCGGCTCATCTATCAACCCATCGATCAGCTTATATTCAAGCAGGTCTCTGCCGGTCAGTTTCAGGGCCTCGGCTGCCTGGCTGGCCCGCGAAGCGTCACGGAACAGTATCGAGGCGCATCCTTCCGGGCTGATCACTGAATAAATGGCGTATTCTGACATATAGACACGATCTGCCACGCCGAGTGCCAGCGCGCCGCCGGAGCCCCCTTCGCCGATGATGACCGCCACGATCGGCACCTTGAGCTGCGCCATCGCCAGCAGGTTGTCGGCGATAGCGGCGGCCTGACCCCGCTCTTCTGCGCCGATGCCGGGATAGGCGCCGGGGGTGTCTATCAGGGTCACCACCGGCAGTCCGAACTTCTCACTTAGTTTCATCACCCGCAGCGCCTTGCGGTAGCCCTCGGGATGGGACATAGCGAAGTTACGCTGGAGGTTCTCACGGGTCCCGCGGCCCTTCTGTTGCCCGATTACTGCCACGCGGTGGGGGCCCCAGCGAGCCAGTCCGGCCACGATGGCCCGGTCGTCCTGGAAGCTGCGGTCGCCGTGAAGCTCTATGAAGTCGGTGGTGATGCGGTTGATATAGTCGAGGGTATATGGCCGCGCGGGGTGCCTGGCTAACTGAACGCACTGCCAGCGGGTCAGTCGGGAGTAGACCTCACTGCGAAGCTTATCGGTCTTCTTCCGCAGCCGTTCAATCTCGCCGTCCAGACCTGTCTGACCGTTGTCTGCCAGCCGTTCCAGTTCATCTATCTTGTCTTCAAGCTCGCAGATCGGTCTCTCGAAGTCTAAGGTAAAATCCCTCACTTCAGCCCTTCACGTGAATCTTCTCACTCTTATCTTTCAGCTTCAGTATGGTCCCGATCTTGCGCAGTGAGCTTCCGAGGCCCCTCGGTGAAAGGTATTCGACCGAGAGGAGCGGTATCAACCCGTTCTGCTCAGCGGCGCTCTCGGGACTGATGACCTTGAAGTTGACCCCCCGCCGTTTGCCGATCTGGTTGACGGCCTCCAGAACCCGGTTGTAGTCCACCTGGTTGTAGGCGAAGAGCACCTCTTCGATCTCCTCCTGGGTCACCAGTTGAGCCAGTTCATCCTCAACGCCCAGCACCGGCAGGCCGTCGATCAGGGTTCCGACTGAAGACTCCTGCGGGTCGATGAAGCCGACCGGGTGATAGGGCAGGTCTCCACCCGACTGAAGCCTCTTCAACACCATCCGTCCAGCGCTGCCCACCCCGACAATCAGGGTGCGCCGCCGATAGAACCGCCGCCAGGCAGTGGTTCTGCGGAATCGTTTGAGCATCATCCGCCAGCCCCATACGAATAGTCCGCCGATAACCAGACCGAAGAGGTTCACAAACCGGGAGTAGGCGAACTGCTTGAAGAAGTAAGTGAAGCTGCTGTTGATCAGGAAGCCCAGCAGCATCCCCCCTGCCAGCGGTGCCATCTGCCCGCGCAACCTCCCGTATCCTTTGAGTCCGGCGATGCATAGTGTCCAGACCGTGGCCTGCAGCGCCAGGGCGAAAGCTACCGGCCAGCTGAGCCCGACCGCGCCCCAGCGGATCAGACGTCCGAGTGCCAGCACCCCCCACAGCCCTGCCCAGTCGAGCAGCGGCCAGTAAACCCGACGCCAGAGATGCTTGAGGCGCGCAGCCGTCTTGGCCAGAATAATCCCCAGGTCAATCAGCCGATGCGTTGCCAGTGGGTAACGCCCGCGGAAATGCTTATCCACAAACAGGTGCATCGCCCCGTAGAAGGCTTTGTCTCGGTCAACCTCACTCCGGCGGGTTGATTCCCCCACGAAGTGAACGATCCTGGTCACCGGGGCGTAATGTATCTCCCATCCGGCCAGCTTCATTCTGTAACACCAGTCGATATCTTCGCCATACATAAAGAAGTCTTCGTCAAAGCCGCCGACCTGTTCATAGGCCTCCCGTCGCACCATCATACACGACCCGACCAAGGCGTCGATCTCGGCGGGTTTGTCCGGGTCGAGGTGGAGCATATAGTAGCGTCCGAACAGACGGCTGTGCGGGAACAGCCATATCAGTCCTGACAGGCGACAGAAGGCTGCCCAGGGGGTCGGCAGGCCCCGCTTGGAGCCGATGTCGAAGCTCCCGTCCCGGTTCAGGATCTTGGGTCCGACCGCTCCCACTCGGGGATGTGCGTCCATATATTCTATCAGCGCCTGCAGCGTGTCGTCGGCAAGCAGGGTGTCGGGGTTCAGAACCAGGATATATCTTCCTGAAGTCCGCTTCAAGGCGATGTTGTTGGCACGTCCGAAGCCGAGGTTCTCCCGGTTGGCGATGAAGTTCACCCCGGGAAAGCGCGGCTGCAGGTAGTCGAGGGAGCCGTCGGTGGAGTTATTATCGACAAGGAAGAGCTCGATCTGGAGCCCCCTAACGGCGGCGTAGATCGAACGCAGACACTGCTCGGCGAAGTGCTTGACGTTGTAGTTGACGATGACAACAGAGAGGTCAAGGGTGCGTTTGCTCATTACCGCCGCCTACGCCTCTTCTGGCGGCGGAAGAAACCCGCCAGACTCAGCTTCCACACCAACAGAACTGCTTCACGGACGATCTGTCTGGACATCTTCGACTGCCCCACCGTCCGGTCAACGAAGGTGATGGTTATCTCCCTGATACGGAAGCCCTCCATCCAGACCCTCCAGTTCATCTCGACCTGAAAGGCGTAGCCGCCCGAAGATACGGCGTCGAGGTCGATGGTCGTCAGCACCTCGCGACGGAAGCATTTGAAGCCGCTGGTTGTGTCACGGATCGGCATCCCGGTCATCAGCCGGGTGTATAACGAGGCGAAGTAGCTGAGCAGCAGCCGGGAGAGAGGCCAGTTCACCACGTTGACCCCTTCAATATAGCGTGAACCGATAACCAGGTCGGCTTCCTTGACGGCATTAAGGAAGTTGGGGATCTCATCCGGGTCGTGAGACAGGTCAGCGTCCATCTCGAATATATAGGGGTAATCCTTCTCCAGGGCATATTTGAACCCCTCGATATAGGCTGTGCCGAGTCCGAGTTTGCCGGAGCGCCGGATCAGGTGCAGACGCGGTTCGTTCCCGCGAAGCTCGGTTACCAGGTCGGCGGTGCCGTCGGGGGAGTTGTCATCCACCACCAGCACCTCGAGCGAGGCCGGCTGGGAGAGGATTCGACGGATAACCTCCGCCACATTATCCCGCTCATTATAGGTGGGGATAATAATCAGCGCTTCCGCTTTATGTTCAGGCTGCTCCATCAAACGTCAACTTTCATTAATCGTCAATTCAGTATTCTCACTGCCTGCTGTTCCTGGCTCTTGTATAGTTCCAGCGCCTCATCCGCGGTTCGAAATGAGATATAGAGCTCCCGCTCGGCTTTATCTATCACCAGCCCTGACCGGAGCGGACGCCGGGCCGCCTGACGCAGCTCGCCGGTCGTTATAGGTGTGATGAACTCGACGGGAAGATCGAAGACCCTCGCTATGTCAAGGGCGAATTTATATCGGGTCTTAAAGCTTTGTCCGCCGATATTGAATATGCCGCTTTTCTCGAGCATCACCGAGCGTTCGATCCCTGCAGCCAGGTCATCGACGATAGTTGTGTTTCCCCACTGGTCATCCACGATACGGACCACTTTTTCGGCTCGGAGCATATCGAGCAGCCAGGTCACGAAAGAGGATCGGACGTTTATCCCGTAACCGTAAAGGACGATGGTGCGGATGATGGTCCAGTCCAGGCCGCTGCCCCGGATGAGGTTCTCCGCCGCCAGTTTGGACCGGCCGTAGTAGCCGATGGGGTTGGGAACGGCCTCCTCGTCGTAGGGGCCGTTCTCTCCGTTGAAGATATAGTCGCTGGAGATGAAGATCACCTTAGCCCCCACCCTGGCGGCTCCAGCCAGGATATGCTCGGTCCCGGTCACATTAACCCGCCAGCACAGCTCCTTCTCGATTTCGCAGCGGTCAACTTCGGTCATAGCCGCCGTGTGGACAATCACCTGAGGGGCAATGTCACAGATGGCCGCCACGGTCGGTTTTCGTTCGGTTATGTCCAGCTGCCGGTAATTGTGGATCACGTCATCGACCAGACTTCTCTCACTCAGGTCGCACCCGATCAGCTCTTGCAGATTTGTAGAGAGAGTGTGCAGCAGTTTCTGTCCTAACAGCCCGTTTGAGCCGGTGATGAGTATCTTCATTTACGGTTGTCCATCTCACGCTTTCGGCAGTCTGCAGCCTTTAGCGCGGAAGTCGGCCAGCCTGCGGTGTATATCCTGATCGGTCAGGCTGAGTATCCTGGCGCAGAGGATCGCGCTGTTGATGGCACCCGCCCGACCGATGGCCAGGGTTGCCACGGGGACACCAGCCGGCATCTGAACCGTGGCCAGCAGCGCATCCAGCCCACCCATCGGGCTCCCGTCAAGCGGGACGCCGATGACCGGCAGGTCTGAGTTGGCCGTGCAGACTCCGGCCAGATGAGCCGCCATCCCGGCAGCGGCGACGATAACGCTGTAGCCCTCGTCGCGTGCATTGCGGGCGAGCTCGACGGTCTGGTCAGGGGCGCGGTGGGCGGATGAGACCCTGAAATCGGCATTTATGCCGAAGTAGTCGAAGTAGGGCCGTGCCGATTCCATTACCTCACGGTCGGTCTCCGACCCCATAATCACGAGAACGCGGTGGTAGCTCACAGGCTCCCCTTCAGCTTCCGGGGTGGGGTAAAGGTCTGTGCCAGGGCGTCCAACTGCCACAGATAGGGCATCTTGGCTTCACCGGGTGCGAGGGTGGCGCCGTCAACAATATAATACATATTTTTAGATGAAACCCAAATACCGTAACTCAGGAACGGCCCGCCGCCGATAGCGCTCTCCGTTGCCCACAGCCCGCGAATCAATACAGCGTTCAGTCCGCCAAATCCGGCCCGCTCCCATCTCCAGTGGTCGTCGTAGCATATCACCGGATCCAGGAAGGCGGCAGCGAGCTGCTTGCGTCGGGCGTATATAAATCCCGGAGTCAGCCCGGTGCTGTCCGACATCTCACCCCAGGCCACCATTATCCACCTCTCCGGATGGTGGCGGATGAGTCGGACGAAGTTCAGGCTGTCGTTGGCCTGTGCCAGGATGTAGTCGGGCTGTATCCGGAGCCGGAAGCCGTAACGGCCGGTGAGCTGGCGTTCTGCAGCACGGTTTTCCCCCCGGTGCAGAAGTTGATGCGCCAATCGTTCATATTCGAACGCCAGGGCCCAGTTGTAGAGCGAATCGGCCCACAGCGTGATTCTCTCACCCAGCTCCGCCCGGCTGCGACCGACAAGTATCAACAGCATCTGCTGCCTGGCCCAGGGATCGCGACGGGTGAAGACCACGTATTCACCTTCCCGAACCCCGGTCTCTACCTCCGGGGTCAGCATCCGGCCGAGTAGCTCGGCGGTGGGGCCCTCGCCGTCGAGGGAAGCGACCAAGAGTATCAGCGGCGCGCGGGTTCGTTCGGCCAGGGTCGAACCGTCCACCCAGATTATGGAGAACAGCGGTTCCGGCTGGGGGGTGGCGACGATCTGACCGAACCGCTCCTCGATTGCACGGCGCATAATCGGTCGGTCAAGCGGATCCGCCACTACAACTAACTCACCGCCCCCCCTCATCGATAACGGCTTGACCGAACAGCCGATTGCAAGTATAGATGCTGACACCAGCCCCCAACAGGCTGTTCTGGTGAGGGTTTTCAGCGGTCTCATCATCGCTGTCGGTTTCACCTATTATGCTTCCTGAAGATGAAGTATCTCCCGGAGTGTTGACCTGACAGGGCTCCCCACAGGAGTGAGCCGACAGCGGCGGCCGTCATCCTGAATGGAGTGAGGATGAACTGGCCGTGGCCGCGCATATTAAAGCAGAGCTTCTCACTGAGAATGACATTATAAAAGGTATCGAGGGAGAGCATACCCGTTGCCGACAGCCGGAAGCCGGTCTGATGGGCGAGCTGTTCGAGTTGAGGATGCGAGAAGTGCCACAGGTGTCTCGGGGCATCGAGCGCCACCCAGCAGGGGCCGTAAACAGCCGCGTCGAGGGAGCGGATGTTCGGCAGTGCAATCAGCAGTCGTCCCGAACCGGTCAGCAATCGGTGGATCTCAGTCAGCTCCAGGGCCGGGTCGGGAAGGTGCTCCAGCACGTGCCACATTGTCACCAGGTCATAAGAGCCGGACTGGAGGGACGCCGCGCTCAACGCCCCGGTAAAAACCGTGAGCCCGAGCCGTTCTCGTGCCCATCGGGCAGCCCTCGGCTCGGGCTCTACACCTTCACAGCGATAGTCTTCTTTTAGAGCGGTTAAGAACTCTCCTGTGCCGCAACCTACATCCAGGATCCGCCCGCCGGGACGGACATATCGACTTACCAGACGCCTCTTCCAGGTCGTTGTCAGCCGGCGTGCCAGCCTGTAACTGTTTTCAAACAGTCCACGCGGGGTCTCAAGCGAAATGAAGGGGTCGTAACCTTCATCCCGGTAGAAAATCTCCGCCTCATCCGATATGGGACGCGGGTTCAGGTAGATCAGTTTACAGCCTGAACATCGGACCAGGTGGTAGTTGCGCAGCTGCGGCTCGCGCAGACGGTCGCTGCATACGAGGAATGGGGTGTTTCCCGTTCCTGGCGGGCAGATAGGACAGGCGACCTCTGCCCAGTGCCCCGCTGTCAAATCCTACCGCTTGGGATCGCGCCAGTCTGAGGTCGGCTCGAAGTAAACATGCAACGCAACCTTGAAGAATCCGCCGGTGAAGTCCACCGGAAAGGTGGCGTTGGTTGTGGGGTTGAGATAGACTGTATGCTCAACCTCCTGAACATCTTCATATTTGAGCTCGCCGACCTTGGCCAGACGCCCGCCCCCTACAAGGGCCAGAGAGACATTCTGTCGCAGCGGGATCTCAAGTCCCAAGTTGGCAATCAACCCCAGCGTCTTTCCGTGGGCCTCGGCGAAGCTCCCGGCGGTGAGATGCGAACCCGGGTTCTCAATGATGTCTACCGATCGGTCGAGCCAGGCATAGTAAAATGCGGGGCCAACCCCGAACATGACCTCTTTTGAATCCCAGGGGAAATACCAGGTGGCCATCGCGTAGACCTCGCTTCCGACCACCGTCTGTTCGGCCCAGCTGAGGTCGCTGGGGGCGGTGGGGAGGTAAGCGCTGATGTAATAATCGACTTCGAGAGCGTCGACGAACTGGTCCAACACCGGCACGCCGGTCAACAGCCGGTTGTAACCGAACTGCCAGCCGAAGTCGTTCTTTGGCTGCCCTACGTCATACCATTGACGGTAGAGGATCGCAAAGCCGAACTGGGTGCCCCATAGGATCTCGTCAGGCTCGTAAAACTCCAATGCGGCGTGAGGTCTGAAGTCGTTTATGTCCTGCATCAAGTATGAGCCACCGCCGAGTTGGAATTCCAGGCCATACTTCTTCGGGTGATAATCACCCGCCAGGCCGTTCCCCGGTAAGGCGATGAATAGTGCTAAGGCTGCTGCCAGCATCCCAACCGTGTTGCGCATTGTCGATGCCTCCATAATATGGATATATAATTTATTTGCGAAGGATGGTTCAGGTCTGCCGGAGGCAGACTACCGTTTTCATTCGAGCGGCTGATACAGTTCGCTCCACGTCCGGCGCTTGCGGATGAAGTATTGCCAGGCGACCGAGCCGGGATAGATCCGCTCGAGAACAGCCCGATCCGGCACCTGACGGAGCCGTTGGACTGAGCGCCTCCCCCTGATAAGATAAGGAAAAGATGTCAAAAACCAACACCCGGCTCGGAAAACTGCCCAGAATTGCAGAAAATTTAGGGTTATCAGCGAATGCAGAGCGAGGGCCATATCGAGCGCCAGTCGTCCCGGGAGATAGCGGGTCAGTGAAGCCGTGCTGTAGTTGCGAACCAAGGTCGCCAGACTGTTGCGGTAATTGAGATACATCTTGATGAACGATCCGCTGTGGATGGTCGCCGCACCACGATGCCTGACCACCGCCTCCGGTATGGAGGCCACCCTATAACCCATCAACTGAAACCGCCAGGCCAGGTCTATCTCCTCCATATGTGCAAAGAAAGGCTCCTCGAGTCCGCCCGCCGCCAGGTAGCGTTCGCGGCGCAGCATCAATGCCGCGCCGGCCCCCCAGAATACATATCCGCCACGGTCGTATTGCCCCCGGTCCTCTTCGATGGTGTCGAAGACCCTGCCCCGCGCGAATGGAAAGCCGTATCGGTCGATCTCACCACCGGCGGCTGAGGAGTAGTCGAACCGACCGGGATGGGTCAGCGACAGTATCTTCGGCTGACAGGCGGCCAGCATCCGGTCGGCGGACATCGCCTCACTGAGGATACTCAATGTATCCGGTTCGACAACGGCATCGTTGTTCAGCAGGAGGATAAACTCACTGCCGGCTGCTTCGACACCCCGGTTGCAGGCCGCGGCGAAGCCAAGCCTGCATTCATAGCGCAAGATTTGCACGGTCGGGAGGGCGTCAAGGGCCTCCCTGCCGATCTCTTCCTTCGAGCCGTTGTCCACCACGATGGCTTCGAGCTCCACGCCGCGCGTGGAGGCCAGTGCCTCCAGGCATTCGACCAGAAGCTCCAGGCCGCCGGCGTGTGGAATCACCGCGCTGACTGTCCGCAATTATTGTGCCCGGTTAGTTCAAGACGATATTTCGCTGATGACCTTCAGCATCTCCTCACGCCGTTTGATCATCCCCTGGTCATCGGGGTGGAGGCTGAGCCAGTCATCGGCCAGTGCGAGGGCCCGATCGAGGTTTCCGCTATATTGGTAATACTCTATCATTCCCCGCACAGCCTCGCCGTCCCGCGGGTTTTCGTTCAGCATCTGCTCGTAGATGCTGAAGGTGAGTCCTCCAAGGCCAAGAGCGAGCGCTTGACCGGCGATCCGAAGCCTGGCCTGACGGCTGTTGTCGCGAACGAGGTATTGACGAAACAGCTCGGATGTGTAAGAGGTATCGCCAGAGAACTGAAGCCAGGTAATGGCGATGCGGCGATAGTTATCAAAAGAGCCGTTTTTCTCAAGCGAGATCTGGTATAACTCCCTGGCACGGTCGGGCGCTCCGGCGTCGGTGAGGTAGTATGTGCCGTATTCATAGGCGCTCCGAGTAGTCAGCTCACCCTTCCCGGAGAGTCGATCCAGGCGTCGGCGCATCTCTTCCGGGCGGCCGAGTTGGGCGTAGAGCTTGCCAATCTGAAGAGCGATGATGTCGAACTTGATGGGGACCAGCTCCTCGGGGACATTATCTTCCATAAAGTCGAGGGCGGTCAACGCCTTCTGCCCGGAGGTAAGCTCCTCGAACTTCGCAACCCTTTCGTCCAGCGGCGGAACATCGTCAGCAGGCCAGGCGTCAGGCCCTATCGCACCCACGGCAACTGTATCCCCCGCCTGAGCCGTGTAGTGGTAAGCAAGCTGGATTAACCCCTGACGGTAGTTGCCGAGCAGCTTCAGGATATTCTCATTATAGTATATATCAGGATTGTCTATGTTACGGTATCTGTATCGGTGAAGCATATTTTCGGCCAGGCGTTCCGGGTCGATGAGTGGCGACGGCTGCGGCGTCACCCGGAAGGCGAGCCCCTCCATAGTCAGGTAGTTCTTCGTCTGGTCGGTGATGTTGCGCAGTCCGACCAGGTTATTGTCTGCCACGGTGACCGCGAAGTATATCGGCCGCTTCCACGCACTGGCCACGATAGTATTGAGGATCATAAAGTCCTGAACCCGCAGGAAGTGCTCGGCGCGTCCACCCGGCCCGACCGGATAGCTTAAGGTGGCCGGGACGTCCCATACCAGGTCGGGGTTGCCCATGAAGGGGCCCTTGATCTTCACCTTTCGGGTCTCCTGCCATCGGCGGTCGAGCAGTCCGCTGATATCCCGGCTCTCTACATTATGATCTATGTATTGGTCGGTTATTCGGCTCAGCATCGGAACCCGCGGCTCCTTGTCGCGAAGCTGCTTTATGAACCAGCCGGTGTTGAGCAGGCTCAGGTTCACCACCCTGACGTCCTGCCTGACCCCCTCCACCTCCTGCAGATACCAGAGCGGGAAGGTGTCGTTGTCTCCGTTGGTGTAGAGGATGGCGTTCGGTTCGCAGGTTTCGAGCAGGTTGTAGGAGTAGTCCCAGGCGATGTAGTTGCCGCTTCGGGAGTGGTTGTGGTGGTTCTTTACCCACATGTTTATCGGCACGACCATAAGACACAGTGCCGTCACAGCCCCAGCTGGAAGAGCGGGTTTCAGCTTCTTTAACGCCCCGACAGTCATCTCCACCAGCGACAGCACCCCCAGCCCGATCCAGATAGCGAAGGCGAAGAAGGATCCCACATAGGCGTAGTCCCGCTCCCGCGGCTGCGGGTCATCCTGGTTCAGGTAGAAGACGACGGCCAGCCCGGTCATAAGGAACAGCACCAGCACGGTGAAGGCGCCTTTGGAGTCACGGTAGAAGTGATGCACCGCGCCGATCACTCCCAACAGGAAAGGCAGCGCAAAGAACCGGCTCACCTCGAAATATTGCCAGCCCAGGTAGCGGATATACATCTTGTTGATCTGATATGACCAGAGAGGCGCCTTGCGCTTGAACATCGTAAGGATCAGGCTCTCTGAGCCGTATTGTTCCCGATTGAGGTAGGAAAGCAGCCTGCTCCAGGTTTCGGGGTCGTTTTCATCGAGGAACGGATCCAGCCCGGAGCGGATCTTTATAATGAGGAAGGTCGAGTATCCGAGCATCACCAGCAGCGCCGACAGCACCGCCAGCGCCGGCAGCCTCTTATCCCGCTTGATGAAACTGACCGCCATCCAGACCAGGGCTATCAGCAGGATCGCAACCGACCAGACTGAGAACTTTTTTATTAAGAGAGGGAGCCCCTGGATGATACCCGGGTAGATGGCGAAGATTATGATGGATCCGATGAGCCCGGTCAGGATAAAGCTGCGCAGGTTGATCTCAATGCGGCGGAAGGCGACGATGTAGGCTACCGCAAGCAGAGCCAGTATATTAAGCAGGTGGACGCCGATTGAGAGCCCGACCAGGTAGAAGATGAACAGCAGGATCCGGTTTCCGGAAGGGGCGTCGGCCGAGTCGCGCCATCGCAGAGCCAGATAGAAGACGAAGGCCGTGAAGAACATACTGACGGCGTAAACCTCGGCCTCGACTGCGTTCCACCAGAAGCTGTGTGAGAAGGCGAAGGCGAGGGCTCCCACCGCAGCGCCGCCATAGACGGTTATCTTCTCGGCGACCGTATTCTCCCGGCCACGCCAGATCCGCGCCAGGTGGACGATGCAGAGGTAGAGCAGCATCACGGTGAAGGTCGATACAAGGGTGGAGAGCAGGTTGATCCGCAGCCCTATGTTATCGGCCAGCGGCAGCAGCGAGAACAGCCGTCCGACCAATAGGTATAGCGGCGCGCCCGGTGGATGGGGAACACCCATCGTATAGGAGGCGGCGATGAATTCACCGCAGTCCCAGAAGCTGGTGGTGGGCGCTACAGTGCTCCCGAAGTTCACCAGAGCCACCAGGAAAACCGCGGCAGCTACCGCCCTGTGTGCAGTCAGCTTAATGCCTCAAACCCTTTCGATTGATGGTCGGATTGGCTCCCGTGCCGCAGTCCTGCGGATGCCGGACCATCCTGCGGCAGTCAATCCACAGGTGGCTGCAGTGCAAAGTTATCCTGCAGCGCGTCGATAACAGGCATAAAATTATGTTGAATTAGCTTGGAAAGCAAGGATTACAACCGCTTACGGAACTCAGCCCGGCAGAAAGCCGCATCTCATCAAGATCCGCTTCGCTGTCGTTTATATTAGATATGAAATGAACGTTTGAGATTTAACGACAGAACCGTCTGATATGTTCCATACATCATAAAAATGAGAGAATCCGGAAAATTATCGCATCTCGCACTTGACTTTGGGCAAAAAACGTATAATAATATATTGTTCAAAATCCGTTGCCCATATAATCCACCTATTTCATCGATATGTAACCCAATTCGGTCATGGAACACGCCTGGTGCTTGGTTGCGGAAGAAGTCCGTAGTCGGGGTTGAGACAACCACGACTACAGGTCATCGAATATGTTTATTTAGGCAACTGAGCGCTATGGTGAGGCGCTGTCCTTATCGGTGAGGGTGTGCTCTAACTCACAAAACAGCTTACGGAGTTGACTTAACTTTAAGATGGATTAGCTCTTGGGTTCACAACCATTCAAGATAAAAAAATTAATCAATCGTCCCCAAAGGTCTTGCGCAGGGGAGATTTTGGTTTTATATTCGCACTTACACCTCGCATAGCCCTTAGCCGCGTTACCTCGATTAAATATAGTTTATTAACACTACTTCGTTAAGTAATCGCTGTCATTGCGAACGCAGTGAAGCAATCTCAAGTATCTGTGTTGATTAGATTGCTTCATCGCTTCGTTCCTTGCAATGACAGTAATAACAGTAGCATAACGGATGCATTTAACATAGTAGTGTTAATAGACCTTTACAGTAAGATTCTGATATAGGAGGGATAGAAATGAAAGTGTTTAAATCATTTCTTATCATCACTTTCCTGATGGTTAGCGCCGGTGCGGCGCTTGCCGAATCGACCCCCATCAACATCGGTGGTAAGGGGACCGAACTCAGCCCGGAAGGGGTAATATCCGGAAAGGGCGCCTCCGAAACGGGAGGCCTGGGCGCAGCGATTCTCGATGCGTTCACCATCAACTACCAGCCCCTCGGAGAAGGGGACTGGAAGGACAATGACTTCGACGATCAAAAATTCTACAACTTCCAGATGAACATCCCCGACGGTCTGCCCGACTACCAGTCTCAGGGCGTGTCCGGCAAGGACTGGGACTCCCGTGGGAGAAACGGCGAGGGACGACTGCCCTGGGTCAACAGGGAGCACGAATGGTATGAGCAGCAATACCGTCCCACCGGCGAGGAGAAGCTGTTCGGTGTGGTGCGCGCCGACGCCCAATGGACCATCAACTACAGGGGAAGCGACAAGGAGAATCCCCTCAAACACACCTGCCTGGCTGGAACGGTCGAGGAATTCACCTACGACAGTGAGACCGGCAACGCCACCGCGCTGCTGATCCTCTTCAAGTCCTCCTATCTCGGTTACGCTGGGGAAAATGAGCCCGGGCCGGGGCTGGTCGATTATCCCAGCGGTGTCTACCAGGGCTTCGACCTCCATAAGGAAGCGAGCGGCCCATCCTCTCACCCGGCCTACTCCTTCGAATACAACGGCAAGGAGAACAAAGGCAGCATCACCCCCTGGAACGAGTATCCGGAGGACCCCGGTATCATCGTCCGCCCTGCGGAGATCGACTTCGGCGAAGTCCTTGTCGGCATCAGCGGCACGGCTGAGGTCACTGTGATCAATATCGGCGGTGCGGATCTCGCGATCGACGCCATTTCCACCGGGACAGATTTCTTTATCGCTCCGGATCTCGAGGAGCCGATGGTGGTTGGCTCCTTTGAGAGCTGGGCGTTCGAGGTCGAGTTCCAGCCCAACGAGCGGGGAGATTTTGAGGATGTGGTCACCATCCACAGCGATGCGGAGAACGCCGACGACGATGGCAACGTCGCAGTCCACGTCATCGGCGAGGGGTGCCTGCCTCCCAAGATATCAGTGGATCCGCTGCTGATCGAGGGTTCGCTGTTAACCGGCGAGACATCGGAAAACACGGTGACCATCACCAACGATGGCGACGGAGACCTGAAGTGGTCAACTGATATCGAGGTCACCGAGGAACCGGAGCGGGACGCCCTTCGTGGGGTGCGTCGCAACGCAGCTCCTGTCGGTCCGCGCCGCGACCGTCGCGGCGAGCCGGATGGTGGCGGCTACTTCTGGGTGGACAACAATGAAGAGGACGGCCCCGAATACGAGTGGTTCGACATGGTAGGCGAAGATGGGAACATCCGTGAGGGGGCGGTTCGCCTTCAGATAGCCAACAACTGGAACAGCGGCGAGCTGGAGCTCGGATTCGAATTCCCCTGGTATAGGGAATGGTATCCCACCATCCGCGTCTGCGAGAACGGCTGGTTCACCTTTGATCCCGAGCAGGACGGAACCTTCGCCAACCTGCCGCGTTTCCCCGACGAGCAGGAGCCCAACAACATCCTGGCGGTTAACTGCTGGGATAGTTTTCCGGCTAACGCAACTGAGGTATGGTTCTGGACCGACGGCGAAGGGATGGCGGTGGTCTCATGGATTAATATGATGTCGCAGCTGGCGCCGGTGCTGCAAGACATCGACATTCAGATGATGTTGATCCGCGAGACGGGCACGGTGCTCTATCAATATGGTCCGCAGGTGGGGCTCCCTAATAACGTATCCAATGTGGGTTACGAGAACCAGGACGGCCGGCTGGGTGCCAGCATCATCTTTCAAGATGCTGTCCCAGTGAATGGACTCGCCATCGCCATCACCGGTGGTCCCTTCAGCAAGTGGCTCACCGTTGACCCTGATAAAGGCACAATAGTCGGCGGCGACAAGAAGGATGTCACGGTGACCTTGAACGCCTTTGGGTTGGTGGGCGGCCGTTACGAGGCGAACGTCCACATCCTCTCCAACGACGAAGATAACCCGGATGTGGCGGTCAAAGTGATCCTTGATGTCACAGGTGCGCCCGACATCACCGTCACCTGGGATGAAAATCACGGCTTCCCGAATGTCCTGGACTGGAACCTGGCATACGCGGAGCTGTTCTCCGGTGGGTCTTACGAGATGATTGTCAATGTCAAGAACGACGGCAGTGAGGACCTCGACATCGAGGACATCACC
>MWJR01000061.1 GCA_002127415.1 Calditrichaeota bacterium AABM5.125.24 | reverse complement strand
CCCCAGCATACCGTGTTCATCGGCATGCCACATCGACTGACGCAGGAACCCCTTCTTATTCTCACCCATATAATCGGTGCCGAGCGCAATGTTGATGTTGTATTCGGGAAGAACCAGAACCTGCTGCCGGAGGTGGTGCTCCTCCGGGATGTGAATCATAATGAACTCGGGACCGGGCCTTCTCTTCGACGGCTCGCCCATCGTCTTTCCCCACATATAGGCCAGACGGTAGTTCTTATGGTCGGCCACCGATATATACAGGTTGCAGATCGGGTTATATTCGCTGTTATCACACATCCGGCGCCGGAGGTGGACCATCGGGAGGTCCTGGACCAGCTGGAGCACCTTGTGCAACTCGTCAGGCGCGGCGGCGATGAGGTCCTGCTGCATAGGTGTGGGCTTCGGCAGCCGGACATATGGCGACCCGAGATAGACTGTCTTGGGGGCGATACGGCTCGATACCGCCGAACGCCATCCCCAGGAGCCGAACCTGGTTCGGGTGCCGGTTTTAAGGGCAGGACGGCGCAGCGCCTCCAGCCCTGAATGGCGGATGTTCGGTCCAGACAGGGCTCGGGTCAGGTTCTCAGCAAATTGCCTGTAGGCAATTTCGTCGTAGATGTCGCTCATGGTTTCGGGTTATAATTGAACAAGGACGGTGGTATTTATGAAAGAAATATACAAATTATACCACGCTGCTGCAAGCCGCTGCTGCGAGAGCGAACCCCGCCGGTTGGTATAGACCGGCGAACCCTCGCCCGGGTCTCTTACTCAACGGGTCAATCTATCCTCTTCAGAAGCACGGTTCGGTTGCGTTCGCTCCGGTCGGCCAGAAGAAGCGCGCGCAGTTGGGGCCAGTCCGCAGCGGGACAACTCGCCTTGGTAAGCCTAAGTTGACGGGTGACCACCCTCCTGCCATCCTTCTCTTCGACCTTGATATGAAAGCCCCCGGCATCGTTCTCAAGTGCGCGTGGTGATGGCTGATAGACGATATCCCACCCCTCACTGTCCAGACTCACCTCGACGATCTGTTCCATCAGCCCCGGCAGTCGAACCGGCGAATTTCTCTCCTCGACACACAGTTCAATGTCTTCCGGCAACCTGTCGAACACCCCCCCCGCCGGTTCGTCGATAGAAAGAGAGTGTCTTCCGTAAGGGTCCACTTCCCCCACCGGAGCGGTGAACTCGAATCCGACTGAAATAATGAAGCGGCTCCAGGTTACCGGGTTGTAATTCGTAATCTCCGCTCCGTTTATTACACCGGACAGAACCGACTCCAGGAATTCCTGTGCTTCGCTAGCCACCCCTTCCATCCGGTGGTGCGGGTTAAGGCCCTGTGTTGCATTGTAATAGCCACGACCGTGCCAGATTTTCTTTTCCCGGTCATAGCTGATGCGGAGCCGCACCTCAAGACGGCTTTCCATTTTCTCCCCATCCCAGGTGACCCGCGGCTCATCACCGCTTCCGACGATCCAGACCGTGCGTCCGTAGATCGGTGCCAGGCCGTTGCTGATGGCGCTGTTCACCGGATCGTAGTATGCTTCAAACATATCCTCCCCGCTGACCCACACCGCAATCCCGTCCATCCGAATGAGGCTTGCAATATCCTCATTCACATCACCAAATCCGGTCCCCCTGAAGACGGGGAATGCCTTGAAGCCGGCTTCCCGGAAGAGGGCTGCAGCGAGGACCGCGCGGTCGAGCCTGTGACCGTATGCCGTAGCGAAGGTTCGGTGCGCCGGACGATGGTTCCACCGCCAGTATCGCTCGGGATAGCTGATATAGCGGGTCGAACGGTCAACGAACTCCGCAATGCGCTTTGCCTTATCAGTCGTTGTATAGGCATCGTCGAGCAGACTGATTAAGCTGTCCTTCAGAGCCTCATCCAGCTCCAATGCGGTTTCAAGGGAATGCTTCAGATCCTTACCCAGTTCACTCCAGCTGTCCCAGGTTGACCAGGTGACGTGAGGAGTGTATGCCGCGGGATCGGCCGTGTGAGGGTAGGGCAGAGCGGGGATATTTTCCATTTCATAGGTATAGATATCCAGGCCGAGCTGCTGGTTCGATTCGAAGACCGGCGCTGGAACACCCTCTGATGCATAGATGCGGGGAGTTCGATCGGACGGAAGGCCGAGGGTGAACTGCGACAGCGCCACCGGATCATCTTTAGCAAACAGCCAGAGACCCTCTTCACCTCTCCTCCCCACCTGCTCAGCGTGGGGGGAATCAAAGGTGGGGGCTTCCTTGTCTTCGATGACGTATGCCACTTCCAGCACGCAGGGCAGCTCGATCCCGTCGTGAAGCAGCATCATCTCTCGCATATTGGTATAGTCGTAGGCCTTCTGGACTGCGAAGGGGAGGGTTTCGACTATGCCGGTGGTGTCCGAATCCCACCACTGGCCATCACGCCAGGTGCGCAGGGCTTCAACTGTAAAAGTCTGGTGAGCACCGTCGAACGGTATGCGGTGGTCGCCGTAATGCCTGACCACGGCGGCGCTGTTTATCCAGATGATGCGGTGAACAGAGGTCTTCAATCCTCCGCCGGCCTGCCATTCCACCCGGCAGCCGTCGAACAGGATGACGGCGTCCTGACTCACCAGGTTGAAGGTTTGATCGGCAATTTCCAGGAGCTCAGCGATGTTCTGTTTGCCGGTTATTGAGGTTTGGGCCTGTCCGGATGAAATGTTAATCGAATATTGGGTGGATATGAGGAGCGCCAGAATTAAGGTGCGTGATGTTGCACTCATCTTGCGCCTCCTTTCTCGGCGCGGAAAACAGTTTCCGCATAATCCCTGGCGCCGTTGATCGCATCGCGGAAACCCGGATAACCGTCCGGGGGGATCTGACGACGCCTGATCTCCACCCTCTGATTCACCTGGAGCAGACGCCCTTTCATCTCGCTGCTGCCCTTCCAGTAAGCGTAAGTTTCATCGACCTCATCACTTTCAGGTGGGTTGCTGAGCGACAGGCCCTTCGGCAGTGAGATCTCTTCCTCTCCGGTGAGCAGTTGGGTGTAGTAGAGGAAGAGGTCGCCCGACCTCTCCTCCTGCCATTCGTATCCGCCCGGACGCAGCAGGTATCGGTTGCTGGTGGTCACCTGCATCATCGGGCTGCGAAATTCCAGACCGCCGTCCACCGGCAGCGCGTATTCTGGAACCCGGTAGCTGATCCGCCACCACATCCCCCGGCTGAAATCGAGCAGCTCGCCGTGTTCATAGCTTATCCCCTCAACCCGGTCGCTGATAGGCTGCAGAACCCCGGCGATAAAGGCATCCAGATCACAACGCCTGCTTCCGGTCAACATCCGTCGCAGGCGGGAGTCGATCGCACCGTCACTGTGCAGCTCTAAGGTTCCCTCGAGGTTGCCTTCAGCGTCGATCCGGGCAGTGCTGGTCACGAACAGCGGCGACTCCTCGGGCGGGCTGTAAGGGATCCGGCTCAGGGCCTCCCCTCGGGGGGTTCCTATAACGTAATGCTGTTCGGACTCGAGCTTCGACCAGATGTCCCTGTAAAAGGGCGCCCAGGTCGGGTCGAACATCACGAAGCGCCCGTCATCCTTCCTGAGAGCCACGACGCAGTGGTTGAACTGGTCGGCCGGGAGGTCTTCTATCCGGCTGCCGGCCATGGTCATCGCGGCATAGGAGTCCATCTTGGCGGCACGCATCATCGTGACCAGCATCCCGGCAATGTCCTTGCACACACCGCTGCGCTGCTGGAAGATCATCCAACCCGGATGCAGGGTGAACCCCTCCCCTTCACCCATCGTCTGGCCGCTGTAACGGATGTTCTGCGCCACCCAGTGCAGCAGCACCGCCGCCTTCTCATCCTCACCGCCTTTCGCCACTCCGGCTCCTTTCAGTATCTGGTCAACCTTGGCCTGGATGGCTGGTGTGACCTCGAATTGCCCTTCATTGATCTCAAAGAACCAGCGGCTCTTGGCCTCCCAGCTCTCAGCCGTGCTCATCACCACCTTGGTCACCAGGTCGTTGGCACTTGGTCGGTAGCGTTCCGGCCTGGAGGCCGGAACATCCAGCCCCCACCAGGCGTAAATGGTGCTGTCGGCGGTATAACCTGTGCTGCTGAACAGCGTGCCGTTATAGACCTGCGATTGCAACCCTTTATCTCTCGGTAGTGTCAGCACATACCTCTTCTCGATGATCGGCACCGTGGCTTCAAATCGGACGATATCGAAATACTCCCCCGGCATCGGTGGAATGTAACGGTCATCATCGGGTGGTTCGTCTGATGAGGAAAGCAGGGCATAGGAAAACCCCTTGCGGAAGGTTCTCACCTCGATCCCATCCCCGGTCTGCAGCCGGGGCAGCCCCAGCGATTTCTGTCTTCTACCCCAATAGATCCCGCTCTGGGGCGCAGTGATGTCTAATACCCTCCCGACATCAACCGGAATCTTCTCCTCCCCGCGGATGAGGTTCACCTCCTCCACCTTCACGTAGCTGCTTTGTGGCTCGTAGTCCCAGGTGAGGACGGAGAGGTTCCTGCATCCTTCATCGGTGAGGACTTTATAGATGACGTAGCCATCAACTTCGGTAACGCCGCTCTCCTTGACGCGGTTGACAGCCAGGTCATAGACGATCACGCGATCCGCATCGTCGTGATCTTCAGCCCCGCCGGCTGCAGCGATGCGGCTGAAGACCGTAGGCGGCGGTTCGTCACCCGGGGGCAGGGGTGATCCTGAACTGCTTTGCGCCGTTAGATCCAGGGCAAATAAAAGCAGCATCAGGCAGGGGAGTATTATTTTCCGGTTCATTGTCCTTGTCCGATTTAACCTGCAGTCTATATTTGGCGTATAAGGACGCCGTCGGGCGTCCATCCGGACGCCCCTACAGTTAACTGTCCAGCGCCCAATCCACCGCCTTCCGAGCGTGGATCTCCGTGGTGTCGAACAGCGGCAGATCGGTTTCCTCCTGTCCGATCAAGAGTGGAAGCTCCGTGCATCCCAGGATGATCCCCTGTGCGCCCCGATCGGACAGACCTGCCATTATACGTTGAAATTCCTGCTTTGAAGCCTCGCTGAAATCTCCTACACAGAGCTCATTGTATATAACACGATGGATCAACTCGCGCTCTGGACGGTCAGGAACCAGCACCTCGATGTGATGCTTTTCGGTCAGACGACCGCGGTAAAAATCCTCTTCCATCGTGAATTGTGTGCCTAAAAGCCCGACCCTCTTAATGCCGAGCTTCTTGATCTCCTCGGCAGCGGCATCCGCTATGTGGAGCAGAGGGATGGAGATTGCACTCTCAACTTCACGGGCCATCTTGTGCATGGTATTTGTTGCGATTACCAGAAAATCCGCGCCGGCCTGCCGGATCCGCCTGGCCCCATCAATCATTCTCTCGGTCAGTTGCCCCCACTCGCCACGGTGTTGCAGCCGCTCGATGTTGTGGAAATCAACGCTGTAAATCACCATCTCGGCAGAGTGCAGCTCGCCCAGCCGCTTCCTGACAGTCTCGTTGATGATCCGGTAATACTCCGTCGTCGATTCCCAGCTCATACCGCCGAGCAGACCGATAGTTTTCATCTTTGGACCTTGTTCAATATGGGATGTGTGTTTTAATCACAGGTCTGAAGCTTCCATGTCAACGGTTAAAGATGTGGCTGCTGGAAAGACAAAAGAGGAAAGCGAGCCTTCAAGATTATGTAGGGGCGAAGTTAAACTTCGCCCCTACTATTGCAATATTATCAGTAATTGAGGCCCCACATACTACATCACTGCCTGAAGCATTGTAGACCGCAGGATGCACTTCGATTGACAAGCGCTTTAGTTATGACTATATTCAACTTAAATTTCGGGTTGCCTCCGGACCGGGATCGCATTTAACCCGCAATTCGAAAAAGGATATCCGCACAATTCTATCGTGGAGGATTCAATGGCTGAGAAGAAGGATGCCATTCCAAGTGGTGTATTTCGGATAGTATACTACCTGCTTACCGCCGTCTGTTTCTTCTTCATCTTTCTGCTCGCTGTAACGCTTAGCCCCAACCGCATCGACGCTCAGCTCACCCTCACTCTGATTATCGCGGTGCTGCTCCTGATTTTTATGCTGCATACCAGCCAGTTATTGGGAGCTATCTATCGGCGGCTGGAAGATATGACCAAACAGCTGGAGCGCACCGGCTGACTCCGGTCAACGGGGTGGAGGACAACAGGGGAGCAACTGTAGCCGGTTCAGTCTACTCTTCAGGTGTGAGGAGGACGAGACCCGGACCACTTACCTGATCAGGGCTGCCTTGGCAGTCTTGACCCTACCAGCCGATTCGAGCCGGACAATGTAGAGTCCCGACGGCAGGTTCGAGGCGTCCCAGACCACCTGATGATACCCGACACCGGTCGTGCGGTCAGATAATATCTCTACCTCACGGCCTGTCAGGTCGAACACCTTTAGCGTGGTTCGCTGAGACAGATCAACCCCGAAACGAACCCAAACCTGGGCGTTGAACGGGTTTGGATAGACCGAATAGAGACCAAACTCGACCGGAACCGACGCCTCCTCAAGACGCGCCACGCCCCAGCCGTCGGCCTGCCAGGTGCCGTTGCCTTCAAGCCATTCTATTAACAGTGGCGCGCGGACATTCCTGTCCGCCATTAACACAACCAGTGCCTCCCCCTCCCGGAAGCCCTCCACCGCCTCAGTTGATGGATCATTCCCCCACAGAGTCAGACCGCACATTCCGTCCGAACCGACCACACCACGACCGGCCAGGACACCACTCGGCGTGTAAGCCTCAACCCACGACCCGGATGGAAGACCATCAGCCATCAACAGCAAGCTATAAGATGACCCTGCCGGCAGGAGTTCCGAAATCCAGGCAAGCTGGTCAGGTGTGTAGCGGGAACTAAACAATCCGTCGCCCCCATCCAGTTGATAGATCAGCTCCTGCCCCCCCTCCACATTCAGCTGGTAGCCCTGACCCTCGACCATCTGACCCATATCCGAGAAGCCCCAGTCCGGCAGGTAGAAGCGACCCCGGCCGTCTTTGGCTATGACCAGAGCTTCACCGAGACCCGAGAGCGCCACCATCGCATCCACCGTCTGACGGGGCAGATATGAGACCAGGTTCCAGCCGTCACTCAACGGGATAGCCCTATCCCAGGGCATCGCGACACCCTCCACCGACAGCTCGCACCGGCGCAGGACCTTCAGCAGATAGCCCTCCACCCCGGCCCAGCGCTCGATGTTGTTGAACTCCCGTGCCGGCCAGTAAAAGTTCCCAGTCCCGTCCTTGGCAAGAACCAGCAGACCGTCATCAACTAACGGCTGAACCACCTCCGGGAAGCTCTCAGCCGCAGGTTCAACGTTCACAGACAGCAGGTTCCAGCCCAACCCAAGCTGTAGCCGGCGGCGCATCACACCCCCTTCACCGGTCACCGCCAGCCGCACCGGAACCTCGGTGATGCCACCCACGCCGTCGTGAGTGAACCGCAGGTCGGCGGTGAAATCGTTCTCAGGCGGCAGTCCCGCGCTGCTCAGGTGAATCGCCAGCTCTGTCTCACTTTCAGCCTCGACCACGCCTGAGTCGGGCTCGACCGCCAGCCAGTCAGTCCGTGAAGCTATATTCCAGATGCCCACTGCGTCGGGGTTACCCTGCAGCAGCCCCACATAGACCCAGCTGTAAGGGTCGAGCTGGCCGGTGATGGCCAGCCCCCCGGCTCGGCCGTCGGCTTCAGCCAGGTCGGCCACAAACTGCCACTCGCCTGACTCGACATCCACCTTGTTCACCTGGCGGTCGAACTCGCCGTCGGAGCAGAACAGATACAGGTTGTATCCATCGGGGTCCTCGGGGAACCAGGCCAGTCCATAGACGTGCAGGCAGCCGGGATGGTCGATCTCGGCAACGTCCTCGCCTTCGGTCGTCACCCCGAAGATGTCGCTCGATATGTCGCATATCCACAGCAGCTTCCGGTCAGGGTCCCAGGCGATGCAGCGGGAAGGATCGATCGGCCCGTTGAAGTCGGATACCAGCTCCCCGTCAGTGGTGAATTGATAGACCCTGCTTCCGTCGGTGCCCCATAGATGCTGGCCGTCCCAGGCCAGGTCACGCATACCGTTGTGGGACTCCATGAACTGAGGGAAAGACCGCTGGTAGTTGCCATCCCGGTCGAACAGGTAGATCAGGTTCTCGTCTGCACCGCTGTTCCCGCCTGATACATAGAAGTGCTCACCGTCGAATTCAATACCGTTGAGGCGGTTATCATCGACCGAATCCCCGGCGGTGAAGCCGGTGCGGTATTCCCAGGGCTCGAACTGCGCCTCCTCCGGGAAGACCCTCTCAACCGTCCAGGTCAGCGGCCCGTTGCCGTCGTTGCGGATGGTCAGGGCTGCGTCCAGCGCCTCGTCGGTCTGAAGGTTTTCGTTGACGGCCTGTGGATCTGGGTCGAATTCCGAGTGCAGCAGCGCAAAGTCGAGGGTCACATCGTCTTCATTGCCAATCTCGACCTCGCGGGCCCACAGCGGCAGATAGTCCTCCATCGTCACCACCAGGCCGTATGTCCAGGCGGGGATGCCGGGGAAGGTGTAGGCGCCCTCCTCGTCGGTGGTGTCGGTGAAGCCGAAGTGATCGACCCTCACCAGAGCGCCCTCGACCGGTGCATCGTCAGCGGCGTCGGTCACCGTCCCGTGGAGCTGTCCGAACCCCTCCACCACGAAGATGTGAACCTGGATCTCCACTTCGCGATGGTCTGGGTCGTTGGTCCGGGTCATGACGGTGCGTTCATACTCTCCAAGGTCGAGCCCTTCGGTAATGGCTGTAAAGGTAACAACCACTGAATCCCGAGCCTCAATCTGTCCGCTGTCAGGCTCAAGCTCCAGCCAGTCGGGGTCTTCGCCGAGGTCAGTCAGGGTGAAGTCGAGGCGGTGCAGTTCATCCTCCTCTTCGGCGCGGTTGTAGATACAAAGTTCCTGTTCAGAGTCTTCTCCGGACGGCACGGGACCGAATTCCATGAAGTCTCGATCAAGTTCCAGCTCACCATACACCTCCTCAATGCCGTCGTCGTAAACGAAGCCGCGCTGTTCACTCCAACGTCCTCCCGCCCACAGGTCATAACCATCGTGCGCCAGTCCTTGATGAGGATAATCGGTATTCTCCGACCGGAACTCACGGATAACCCTGGCCTCCCCCTCATCGAAATCAACCGACACCTGCGAGATATAACCCACCGACATCACCCAGAAGTGGCCATCTTCATGAGCCCGGATCCACTCTAAGCTGACAGCCCGGCCGTGATTGATTGTGGCGGCGAGGTTAGGTCCCTCGGCATCAACCTCCCCATTCCGATTCAGCCTGTATATCATCTGATTCTCTTGATTGTGCTCAGAATTCGAATAGATGAACTCACCGTCGCAGGCGAGACCGTGGTGTCCCCCGCGTGGCAGCTCGACCTCACCGACATGGTCGCCATTCTGGTCATAAAGATGGGCGAAGCTGGGATTGTCTGGGGCAACATATTCACACACCCAGAACACCCCATCCACCGGATCCCAGGTCATGCCGATGGCATCTGATATGTTGAGGTCGAATCTCTCAACCACGTCGAAGTCCTCGGGATCGATGCAGAATAGATGACGCTGGGCGGTCCGGCAGGTTCCCCAGATGAATTCTCCATCCCACGCCAGACCCGCATTGTTGAGATACGGCAGATTAAATCGCTCTATCTGGTCACCCAGATCGTCCCGGCGTGGGCCGGCGAGTTCCTTGCCGTCCATGCGTCCAATCCGGCGGGTCTCAGAGCCATTGAATTCAATCGCCCTGTTCTGACATAAAACAACTTCCGGCAGCAGGAACAGGGCGATCAGCGAAATGTATTTGATGGTTTTCATATATAACCTCTTGAGTATCGTAGTGGCGCCTCTGTGTTTGTTACTAATCAGGGCACTTTATTGTAGACACTTGTCGGACCGGCGAAGCATGCCCCTGCGCCTGTCCCTGCGAAGG
>MWJR01000154.1 GCA_002127415.1 Calditrichaeota bacterium AABM5.125.24 | reverse complement strand
CAACCTGTCCAGCGAGCTGGACAGGCCACCCAGTCGACATTAATCATAATACAAGATTAAATTGCACCCCTTAATAAATGATTCCAGATTGTCATTGCGAGGAACGAAGTGACAAAGCAATCTTATTTGGATTGTTTCACCTGTTGGTCGATAACATCTGTTCACTCATTATTCTTCACTGCGAACTTCCCAATATGATAAAAGGTGCGACGATTGTCATCTTTTTCGGATTCTGTCGTTACCTTTTCCTCCTGCCGGCAATCGGCGCCATCCAGCGCTATCACAGTGGCATCCGCAGTGACATCTATCAGTGTGAAGCGGTTGTCCTGGGCGTAACAGAATGACACCTGCCCCGGTGTCCCCCAGGTAACGTAAAGGTGGTCTATATCAAGTAATTCTAACTTGGTGTGAACTACCCTGTTGCTGATGTCCCCCGTCTCCACTCTGAGGTTGCAGCCGATTTCACCCTCTTCAGCGCCGGATAAGGAAAGAGACATATATTTGTCTCGCTGTTTATTTTGCACTTCGATCGTGTAGATATCACCTGTCGGTGTGAGGTTTCCCCGCAGACTGAGGGCAATGTGCCGGCTCAGGTCCCGAAGCGATATGCAGTCAACGCTGTTTTGTTCACTCAGTTTATCATGGTTCATGATATACCTTTATATACCTGAATGTCAGTTGTTATCCGGTTTTTCGTCCACAATCCCCCACACATTTCTGAACATACCCGAGACTTCCCACACCGTGCAGTGTGCATCGAACGCCTCTATGATCGGCTCCGTCAGTTGTGCCTATGGATTGAAAACGGTTGCTTCAATGTCCTCCAGCCGCCCGCGATACATATCGGTGTAAATCCCGCGGGTGAAGGTGGGGGGGAGCTGTGGGGCATTTGTTTTATGAGGATTTTTCACTCAGTGATACTTCATCTTCTTCTGGAACCGGCATAATGAAAAGCGGGAATATATCCCAATTCATCTCAGTTGGGCTGGAAATTCCATAAGCAGAGAGTAGCTCTTGCTGTTTACACCTGGCAAGATGCTTAAAATATATGGTTCCTCGCTATATCGTGTGGGAGGAACTATCAAATATCCGGGTGACGGACGTCACGCGGGCAGCTTTGCTATCCGTGTTTCGCGGCGTCAGGTTCTCAACCCGACGCCATATAATTCCTGGTAGGTGCGGCACTCTTGCCGCGCATTTGCCCGACAGGGCCTGCCCCAGCGAAAGCTGGGGGCGTGCGCCTTGCCGCAGAGCAACCCAAAAGCAATTCTCGGACACCCTGCTACGTCGGAATGACAGTCCGGCAGCTGCCGGATCAACGTCAACTATAAAATGCCCCCCTTAATAAACAAGGGTAGAGGAGCCGCACGGGCCACACAGGTTTACCTGCTTCAGCCCACACAAAACAGCGAAGAACCCCATTAAACCTTTAGTTGCGGTTTCTGTTAGAATAATCAGTGTATAAGTCATTGAAACGTCATTCCCCCCTTAATCACCATCAGCAGTTCCCCCTTTTCGACGGCCTGGCCCGGCTGGACGGTGACCTTGTCGACGATACCGCTTATCGGCGACGGTATCTCATTCTCCATCTTCATCGCCTCGACCACGACCACCCCCTGACCGAGATTGATCTTATCTCCCTCAACAGCGCCGAGCTTGACCACCAGCCCCGGCATCGGCGCGCGCAGCTCCTGGAAGTCTGCACTCCGGTCGTGACTGACCCCTACCATCCGCCGGATAGCCTCGCTTCGCTCGTCAGTGACCGATACATCGAGATCGAAGCCCTGCAGTTGAACCCGGCAGCCCCGGCTGGACCGAACGACCTCTTGGGTGAAGGACCTGTTGTTGATGATGATAGAGGTATCGGTTCCGCCCGAGATCCGACGGAAATCGACCTCAACCGGCCGTCCGTCAACCTTTACCTGTTTAACCTCGCCGGCGGCGGGGAATTCGATCTCCCAGCGCCGCCCTCCTGTCTCAACGAAGAACTTCAATCCTGCCTGATACCTCCTTACCGGTAGGTCGGACAGTTGTCTGACCTGCTGTTAAGATTCACATATGGCTTTCAGATGGTCGAGATCGATGCCCGCCAGTAACGGCTCGTCTTGCGCAAGCACCAAGATTAACACAATATTACGAATTGGGTCGTTTGAAGTCAAGCTGCCTGTATGATTGTGTTTGCCATAATGTTCGACGAGATAAAAAAAGCTTGACAACGGCTGAAGCTCGCATTATCTTGAGGCTACCTCATCTTATGGACCCTTCAATTCCGGGGACTCGATTCAAATGGAAGTGGCTCTACGCCTAATAGTAGCAGTTTGTAAGGGGAGACTTGGTGGCTAAACCGGGTGGCAGAAGGCTTGTCTTGTTCGCCGATAGCACCGCCAAAATGCGGTCTGTCAGGTTCTCCCGCAGCCGGTTAATACTCTTCGTCATCACCGCCGTGGCCTTCGCCGGGCTGCTCATCTACTCCTCCAGCCGGATCCTCGCCAGATGGTTCACAAGTATGGCGATGGTGGAGGTGCTGGAAGAGAACCTCGAGTTGCGACAGCATATTGATCGGATCGGCGAGCGCTTGGTGGAGGTCGATAGACAGCTCGCCGAGTTGGTCGAAGATGACGATCAGCTGCGGGTTCTGTCTGATATGCCCAGGATAGACGACGACGTCCGGCAGGTGGGTATCGGCGGTGCTGTCAATCCGGAGATCACTTATAGCGTTGATGATCAGACGATTCGCAAGTTGATCTTCGACCTCGACAAGATCGAACGCGAGATCCGGCTGCAGCGCACAAGCTTCCTTGAGATCGAGCGGCAGCTGAGTGAAAAGAGCGATCTGCTGCGGCATACACCATCCATCCGACCCGTCGAAGGGGGTTACATAAGCTCCGGCTTCGGGCGACGCACCGACCCCTTTAACGGTCGTTGGGCACATCATAACGGTATCGATATCTCAATCGAGCGCGGCACCCCCATCTTCGCTGCAGCCGACGGCAGTGTGATTCACGCTAAACAGACCCACGGGCTCGGAAAGTTGATTGTAATCGATCACGGATACGGCTTCACCACCGCCTACGGTCATCTCCACACCATCCAGGTTATAAATGGACAGTCGGTATCCCGCGGGCAGAAGATCGGTGAGGTCGGCAATACCGGCCGCTCAACCGCACCGCACCTGCACTACGAGGTCCGGGTAGACCGCAAGGCGGTCGATCCTATGGATTACATCTACGACAGCTACGCCCTTCTGCCCATCAGACGGTAACACAGACCCGAAACACAATCCGCTCCCCACCATCTACCTCTGGACTGATCCACAAGTCGTATGTCAGGCCTTGTGCCATATGTCGTTGCGTTGCGCGTTTTGGGTAGGGGCGCACGGCCGTGCGCCCTTACTTCGATCTTAACGACATTCCGAAGAATCCAACCGATGCGCAGCCGGCCAGCAATGCAATCACACCCCAGGCCTCTGCCACTCTGGGCATCGTATCTATCAGGATCCCGCCCAGCAGCGGGCCCACCGTCCAGCCCAAATGCATCACCAGACTGAAGGCGCCCATATAAATGCCGGTCATCCCTGCAGGGGCCAGTCTGGACACGTAGGCGCTGGCGGTAGGGGCTTCGATCATCTCCGCTATGGTTATTATCACCACGGCCGCTATCATCCCCCACTGATCCCTTGCCAGACCTACCATGTAGTAACCGACGCCGTAGAGCAGGCCTGCTGCAGTCAGTGCCCGCAACGGCTTGAATAGTGAGACGATCCTGGTAATAGGCAACTGCATAACTGCCACCAATGCACCATTCAGGAAGTATAGCAGCCCGATCTGCGATTTCGTCAGCCCGACGTTTGAGGAGGCGTGAACGGAAAACGGGGCGATCAACTGACCCCGGACCATGAACAGTAGCAGGCACACAGCCAGAAAGCGCAGCAACATCGGGTCGCCGGTGATGGCTCGGAAGTTGTTGGGTCGGCTCACCTCAGGGGCGGGACGCCAGGTTTCCTGCAGCTTCACGCGGGCCACAGCGGTCGATACTATCAGCGCTGCGGCAGTGGTCAGAAACAGCAGGTGATAACCACTCACCACCATCAGCCCCCCGATGGCTGGTCCGAGCGCCCATCCGAGGTTTGCCACCACCCGCAGCAATCCGAAGGCCTCGTCGCGCCGTTCAGCGGGAGTCACGTCCACCAGGGTCGCATCCATCATCGGGAATGTGGCCGTCCCCAGGAGGGAATTTATGATCCAGAGGGCCGAAAACACCAGGAAAGACGCCCTGTGCCAGACCAGCAAGGTCAGAACCACGAATGTCACCGCACGTAGCGCCAGGAAGCTGACCAGCAGCTTCTTTCTTCCATAGCGGTCTGAAGCGGCCCCTCCGAGGGGCGAAGCAGCTGCACCAAACAGCCCGGAAACCGCCAGCATAACCCCGATCTGGGTTAACGGTATATTGAGCTCTTCGTGGAGGTATAAACTGAGGAAGGGTATGGAGAGTGCGAAGCCCAGCGCACCTATACCACGAATAAGTGCCAGCCAGCGGAATGCGGGGTCGAAGCCGGCGAAGATTCCCCTCAGACGCATCCCCTGTCGCTCAGGGACGCCAGCGCTGGGCGATAGGTATCCTCCTGCCGTGACCGAAGGCCTTGGAGGTGATCTTCAATCCCGGCGGCGCCTGACGACGCTTGTATTCATTTCGGTTCACCATGTCAAGCACATGGTTGACCAGTTCAGGGTCGAACCCCTCGGCCGCCAGGGCCTGAGCGTCGAACTTCGCGATGATATGCTTCTCGATTACCGCGTCCAGGATATTGTAGGGGGGAAGGGTATCCTGATCCCGCTGATCGGGCTTCAGCTCGGCGGAAGGGGGCTTATCGAGGATGGCACGGGGGATGATCTCACCGTCCCGGTTGACCGCCTCACACAGGCTATAGACCATCGTCTTGGGCACGTCGGACAGCACCGCCAGACCACCGGCCATATCGCCGTAGAGCGTGCAGTAGCCGGTAGCCAGCTCGGATTTGTTCCCGGTGGATAGGACCAGGTGGCCGAATTTGTTTGACAGCGCCATCAGGATGTTGCCGCGAATCCGGGCCTGGATGTTCTCCTCGGTTACACCGGAATGGAGTCCTTCAAAGTGGGATGAGAAGGCAGACAGATAGCTGTCAAAGATGCTGTCGATGGGAATGGTCTTATACTGAATGCCGAGATTGCGAGCCAGCTGGATTGCGTCGTCGACCGATCCCGTGGTTGAATAACGCGACGGCATCAACACCGCCTCGAAGTTATCCGCCCCGAAGGCGCGGGCCCCTATGACGGCGGTCAGGGCCGAGTCAATCCCTCCCGACAGTCCGAGTATACCCTGTTTGAAGCCGCACTTGTGAGCGTAGTCACGTGTGCCCAGGACCAATGCTTCGATAGCGGCATCATCGTCGTCAACGGCAGTGGGTCTTATATCACCGCTGCCTGTTTCTATATCGACGACGACCATATCCTCTCTGAATTCGGCTCCTCGCGCCCAGATCTTTCCGTCATCACCAAATGCCAGGCTTGCGCCGTCGAAGACCAGGTCGTCGTTGCCGCCGACCATATTGGCGAACAGGACCGGAACGTGGTGATGCACAGCCGCTGCCTTCAGCATCTCCCCGCGCAGGTGACGCTTATCGATGGTGAAAGGGGAGGCGGCGATGTTGATGATCAACTCAGCGCCGGAACGGACCAGCTCCTCGACCGGGTTGCGGTCATACATACGGCGGGACCAGAAGTCGGGGTCATTCCATATATCCTCGCAGATGGTGATGGCCAGCCTGACCCCTTTGAACTCGGCCACCTGAACCTCCCTGGCCGGATCGAAATAGCGCCGCTCGTCGAATATGTCGTAGGTCGGCAGGAGCGACTTGCGGTGAACCGACTGGATCCTTCCACCGTAGATGAGGGCTGCGCTGTTCCAGAGACCTTTGCCCCAGGCGGAGCCGCTCCTCTCGGCGAAGCCCACCACCAGGCCGATATCCGGCGCCGAGTTGACGACCCGGTCCAGCGCCTCCAGGTTCTTGTCGATGAAGCAGGGGCGTTCGAGCAGGTCGTGGGCGGGGTAGCCGGGGATGCACTGTTCCGGCAGCAGGCAGAGCTCGGCGCCCAGACCCTTCGCTTGTTCGGCGGCATTGAGGATCAGACGGGCGTTTCCCTCGAAGTCCCCTATGGTGGGGTTGATCTGTGCCAGGGCGATCTTCATGGTATGCTAAATTAATCAGGCAGGGACGTGAAGTCAACCCCATATGTATGGGCGATGTTAAACATCGCCCATACTGTGGCACGCTCCCAGTTTTCGATGGGGCAAGCCAAAACTGTATCTGAACGCGGCTTCACTGCGTTTCGGGCTCTGTCGGCCAGCGCGGACTGCCGGCCGCGCTCAAGGAAGAAACCCGGGTAGCAGGCTATCCGGGCTGCGAGAATATGATAAGGTTGATTGTTCCAAACAAAGTGCCAAGAAGTGCGACCATCTTTTAGGCGACGCTTCTCAAGATAGGACATATTAAGGGGGGCAGATTATAGTGCGATTGGCGGGTGTCATTCCGACGCAGGTCGGAATCCAGACAAGCAGCAACTCGTCTGGATACCGGCCCCCGGCTTTCGCTGGGGCATGCTTCGCCGGTATGACAAGTGTCCACAATAAGGTGACCTGATTAGTTAGTACGCCCGGAAGGATTCGAACCTTCGACCCCAGGCTCCGGAGGCCTGTGCTCTGTCCAACTGAGCTACGGGCGCAAATAAGTCTCAAGTCAGCAAGTCGCAAGTCTCAAGTCTCGGAGATACAAGTTAACAGGTTTTAAGGGCTTTCGCAACCGGTGTCTTGCGACTTGTGACTTGAGACTCATCCTTCCATCCGACTGGGAATGGCGTTGTAGTATGGCTCTGCCAGCTCCGTCAGGCTGATGTCGAAACAGCCGCTCCACCTGAACCTGTCGCCGCCCGTCGTTCCAATCCGCCTGAATGGAACGTTGTGCTTCCCGGCCAGCTCCTCTAATTCACCCGATCTATCGGGACTCACAGACACCACCACCCGCCCCGGAGCCTCGCCGAACAGGTGCGCTGCGAGGGTGCTCTCCGGCGGAAGATCGACCGTCACACCGACCGGGTTCTCGCCTCGGGTGATGCAGCACTCCGCCAGACACACCGCCAGACCGCCGTCGGATACGTCGTGCGCGGAGCCGGCAGTCCCGGTCTCAGCCAGCTCCACCAACAGATCGATCAGCCGTCTCTCCAGGTCGTAGTCCACCGGGGCTATGGGGCCTGCGATCCGGTTGTGGATCGTCTTCAGGTAACAGCTTCCACCGAGGCCGTCGCCGCCTGACCTGCCCAACAGATAGACCGCGTCTCCCTCCCGCTGGAACGCCGACCCCACAAAGCGGGATACATCCTCCAGCAGCCCTAACATACCGATGACCGGAGTGGGGAAGACCGCCTGGCCTCGGGTCTCGTTATAGAATGAGACGTTCCCGCCGGTGACCGGTGTCCCGAGAGCCCGGCAGGCTTCACCCATCCCCGCCACAGCCTCGCGGAAGAAGTAGAAGACCTCCGGCTTGTCCGGGTGGCCGAAGTTCAGGCAGTTGGTGATGGCGACCGGCCGCGCTCCGACGCAGGCTACGTTCCTCGCCGCCTCGACCACCGCCTGCACCGCGCCCTGTCGGGGGTCGAGGCTCACGTAGCGTCCGTTGCCGTCGGTGGTCACCGCCAGCCCCTTGGTGGCTCCTTCGACGCGGATTACGGCCGCATCGCCCCGTCCCGGCTCCAGCGCGGTGTTGGTTCGAACCGACTGGTCATACTGGCGATATACCCACAGCTTGGAGGCGATGTCCGGGTCGGCCAGCAGGGTCAGCAGCACACCGGCGGGGTCGTCGGTATCGGGCAGGTCGAGCGGGTTGAAGGCTGCCAACTCATCGAGCCCGGCCGGACGGCGCGACTCGCGGCGATACTGGGGAGCCCCTCCACCGAGCGCCAGATACCAGGCCGGTATCTCCCCCACCACCCGGCCCTTATGGCTGAGGCGCAGTATGCCGTCACCGGT
The DNA here is from genome assembly GCA_002127415.1 of Calditrichaeota bacterium AABM5.125.24. Lineage (GTDB taxonomy): Bacteria > Electryoneota > AABM5-125-24 > Hatepunaeales > Hatepunaeaceae > AABM5-125-24. The sequence goes on along the minus strand of MWJR01000154.1, from coordinate 1,898 downwards.
GACCTTCCCGACCTCGACCACCTCGAGGTCCCACCGCTCGAAGACCTCCCTGATCTCTTCTTCCCGGTTCGGTTGCGCCACCAACAGCATTCGTTCCTGCGATTCGGACAGCATAATCTCCCATGGCTCCATATCCGGCTCCCGCAGCGGCACGAGATCGAGGTCGAGCTCCATCCCCACCTTACCGGCGGCGGCCATCTCACTCGAGGAGCAGGTCAGACCGGCACCGCCCATATCCTGGATGGAGACCATTGCGCCGGATTTGGCCAGTTCGAGGGTGGCTTCGAGGAGCAGCTTTTCGGCGAACGGATCACCGACCTGGACCGATGGCCGTTTGGCCTCGTCGTCACCGGTCAGCTCCTCGGAGGCGAAGGTGACGCCGTGGATCCCGTCGCGGCCGGTGCGTGAACCGACATAGAAGACCTTGTTACCCACCCCGCCGGCGCGCGACCGAGTGACCCGGTCGTGGCGGACCACCCCTACGGCCATAACGTTGACCAGCGGGTTTCCGCTGTAAGAGGGATCGAACATCACCTCACCCGCCGCAGTGGGGACGCCGAAGCAGTTGCCGTAGTGGGCAATGCCCTGCACCACCCCGTCGAACAGGTAGCGGTTGTGCGGGTCGTCCAGGGCTCCGAAGCGCAGTGTGTCGAGCACCACCAGCGGACGGGCCCCCATCGTGAATATGTCGCGCAGGATGCCGCCGACTCCGGTGGCGGCTCCCTGAAACGGCTCGACCGCCGAGGGGTGGTTGTGGCTCTCTATCTTGAAGGCCACCGCCCAGCCGTCGCCGATGTCCACCAGCCCGGCGTTCTCCTCCCCGGCTTCCGCCAGGAGCCTCCCGCCCGAACGAGGCAGGGTTTTGAGCTCGAGGATGGAGCTCTTATACGAGCAGTGTTCCGACCACATCACCGCGAACACGGCCAGCTCTGTGACGTTCGGATCACGACCGAGGATATCCTTTATCCGCTCGAACTCCTCCCCGGTCAGCCCTTGAGCCTTCGCCTCGGCCAGAGTCCCGGATCGGAGGTGATTGCGGACGGATGCAGCTTCAGTTTGAGTGGCAGACATATGCTTCCTTAAGTTCCTTTTGATCCCTGTTAATTGAAGTAGTGAAGCCGGGTCTCGCTCGCTGGTGTCTGTCGTGTCCGGCGATTGCGGGTATGACCCTCGGGCAGTATCATACCTGAAAACCAGCCCGCTTGATTTACGGTCAAGGCTGACTTATCTTCTCCTTGAACCTGGGCCGGGTATGGGGTCTTTAGCACGCCAAACAGGTATTGGTCGTGCTGCAGGTTGTCCTCACCCTGCAGAGAAGTGCCTGTGATTCCGTCGGGTGAGGACACCCGACGGCACGAGCGCAAAAGGAGTTGACAGCCCCATAAGAAAGGTAAGCGCCACGACTGTCAAAGCAATAATAAGGCTGACCATTTTAACGGCAGCTCTGCTTTTCCTGCTACCCGAAGCATCAACAGCCCAGGTGAACACCGAGGCTATGCGGAAGGGGGACCTCCAGCCGGGGCTGCATACCGGCTTGAACCTGGATGTTGTGGTCGTTGCGGGCAATTCCAAGCTACTGCGTATAAAGACCACCCTACGGTTCGACTATCTGAAAGGAAAGACCCATACCCTCCTGGCGGGCAGCTTCCAGCAGGGCCGTCAGGGTTCCAGCGATACGCTGTTTATAAACAAGGGGTTCGTCCATCTGCGGCGAACCCGGTCGCTGGGCGGTGGCCTCTACTTCGAGGGCTTTGTGCAGAAGGAATTTAACGACTTTATCCGCCTGAAGGACCGGAGCCTGGCCGGCGGCGGCTTACGGATCCGGTGGCTGGAAGCCGGGACCGATGAAGATGGTAATCCGGCCCTAAGGCTGCACACCGGTCTGGGCTTTATGTGGG
>MWJR01000130.1 GCA_002127415.1 Calditrichaeota bacterium AABM5.125.24 | reverse complement strand
GGCGAACAGAAAAGCCTTCTCACGCTCCTGGGCATCCGTCCCCTGGTCGGCCATATGGAGCGAGTAGGTGGAATGGTCGCCGGAATACTCCGAAACCGTGTTACGCGTCGCCTCTGTGAGCAGCCCCAATTCACGCAGAATCTTATCGCGGCGCTGCATTATTAGCTCGCGGAAAAAACCCTTGTCATCGGGCGAGAAGCGCTCAGCCTCCTGCCCGGTCCCACTGTTTTCCACGGTGCCTTCTATCTCAACCTCCTTCATCTACCTCTTATCAGATGGTTCGACATCTATCCTTCCGGCCTGATCGCCGATCTTGAGCTCCACCCCTGGTGAGACCGCCGCACTGTTTGTCAGCTTGGTGGCCAGGGTCTCGGAGCAGATATAGCTCTTATGTCGAGCGACCGCCTCACGGATCTGTTCCGTCCCGTCGAACTCGATGTGAATGCGCTGGGTAACCTCCAGATCGGCGGTTCGGCGCAGGTTCTGAACCTGATGGACGAACTCCCTGGCCATCCATTCTGCGCGGAGCGTTCCATCAACCCGATGGTCGAGGCCAACGGTCAAGTCCCCCTCGCTGCGAACCCAGAAACCGTCGTTGGGAACCTGTTCGACGATTATCTCATCCCGGTTGAAGGTCTCACCCTCAATCTGAATCTCACCCTCTTCAAGCAGACGGCGCACAGCGGCATCGTCCAGGACGGCGATAGCCTCTGACACCGGTTTCATCCTGTCCGCCAGCCTCGGACCGAGGGACTTGAAGTCCGCCCTGGCACGATAGGACAGAAGCTCGCCGGGGTCTGAGACCCGCCGCAACCGCTTGACGTTCAATTCATCCAGCAGTATCCCTTCCAGCTCGGGCCCCAGCTCCTCACCTTCACCGGCCAGGATCAGCTCAGGCAGCGGCTGCCTGGTCCGGACGCCGCCTTCATTTCGCAGCGACCGGGCTAAAGTCACTACCTCCCTGGTGCGGGACATCGCCCTCTCCAGTTCGGTGTCGCGCAGTTCGGACCGGGAGGCTGGCCAGTTCGCCAGATGAACGCTGTCGGGAGCGGATGGATCAAACGAACGCTCCAGGTTCTGATAAACGACCTCGGCAATGAACGGCATAAACGGCGCCAACATCCTGTTTGTCCGGCACAACACAGCGTGAAGGGTCGTGTATGCTGCGCGCTTGTCCTGGTCGTCTTCCGACTTCCAGAAACGGCGCCTTGACCGACGGATGAACCAGTTGGTCAATTCGTCGATGAACACAGCGACAGCCCCGGCTGCGCTGGCGCAGTCATAGCCGTCCAGCGCCGATTCTATAGATTCGCGCAGCCATTCAAGCCGCGACAGTATCCATCGGTCGAGCAACCGGTCGGACGGCTCGGTTCCCTTCTCAGGCTGCCAGTTATCGACCCGGGCGTAGGTGACGAAGAAGCTGTAGGCGTTCCAGTAAGGGATGATGACCCGCTTCAGACAATCCGACAGGTCGGCCTCGTTAAACCGGCGGGCTGTCCACGGATTTATGGTGTAGAAGTTCCAGCGCACCGCGTCAGCGCCATACCGCTCGCACAGATCGACCGGGTCCACCACGTTGCCGCGTGACTTGGACATCTTCCGGCCCTCCGAATCGGAGATATGCTCGGTGCAGATCACGTTGCGGAAGCACGACTGGCCGGTCAACATCGTAGCCGGAGCCAGCAGCGTATAGAACCAGCCCCGCGTCTGATCGATAGCCTCGCAGATGAAGTCGGCCGGATACTGATTCGCCAGCATCTCGTCCGAGTTCGGCGCGGCCGGATACCCCCACTGTCCCCAGGGCATAATCCCGGCGTTGAACCAGGAGTCGAGCACCTCAGACTCGCGCTTCATCGCACCACCGCACTCTTTGCAGGTCAGTTCAATGCGGTCGATATAGGGCTTGTGCGGATCGAAATCTGCCGGCAGCGGTTCGCCGCGAAGCTCCGCCAGTTCTGCCAGCGACCCCACGCAGACCCTGGCCCGGCAATCTGTGCAGGTCCAGATAGGCAGCGGGGAGCCCCAGTAGCGCTCGCGCGATATGGACCAGTCAACGTTATTCTCAAGCCAGTTACCGAAGCGGCCCTGCTTTATATGCCCGGGATACCAGTTTATCCGGCTGTTGGCAGCGATCATCTTATCCTTGAAGCTGGAGGTCCTGAGGAACCAGCCGCTCTTGGCATAATACATAAGCGGCTCTTCGCACCGGTAGCAGTGGGGATACGAGTGGACGATGTCCTCCCTGCCGAGCAGCAGCCCGCGACCGTCAAGGTCATTCACGATATCCGCATCCAGCCCCTCCTCACGGAAGTAGCGTCCGGCGTAAACACCGGTCTCCCGAACGCACTTGCCGTCCTGGTCAACGTTCTGAACCGTGGGCAGACCGCGCTGGCGGATGATGCGGAAATCATCCTCGCCGTAGAGCGCCAGATGAACCACCCCGCTGCCGTCAGCAGCGGTCACATAGTCGTCGGCTATCACCCTGAAGGCCTCCCCGCCGACCCCCTCCTGAAACTCCCACAGTGGTCGGTAACCTGCGCCCTCGATCTCAGCTCCGGGGCGTCTGTCAACAACCTTATACTCACCGATCATACCGGCTAATGCATCCAGGCAGGCCTCGGCCAGGATATACCGAACCCCATCCGCATTCTCCACCGTAACATACAGCAGCACCGGATTGACGGCCAGCGCCACGTTGGACAGCAGCGTCCAGGCGGTGGTGGTCCAGGCGACGAAGTAGGTCTTCTCGGCCCCCACAACCGGGAACTTCACATATAGCGAGATGTCGCTGATGTCGGCATAACCCTGCGCGGTTTCGTGGGCCGAGAGGGATGTGCCGCAACGTGCGCAATGAGGCATAATCTTCAGGTCCTGATACAACAGCCCCTTATCCCACGCCTGTTTCAGAACCCACCAATCCGTTTGTATGTATTCAGTGTTAAGAGTAGCATAGGGGTTATCGGTATCGAGGAACCGACCGATACGACGGATAGCCTCCGTCCAAGCATCCTTATAACGGAATACGGTCTCACGGCAATAGTCGATATATTTCTCAACACCGTAAGCTATAATATCGCGCTTGGATTTGAGACCGAGTTCCACCTCCGCAGTCAATTCCACCGGCAGCCCGTGCGTATCCCATCCGGCCTTACGCAGCACCCGGCAGCCCTTCATCGTGTGATATCGCGGCCACAGGTCCTTCAGGGCCGACTGCATCATATGGCCGATATGGGGGCGGCCGTTGGTGCCGGGAGGCCCGTCGTAGGTGATATAGTCCGAACACCCCTCCCGCTCGCTGATGGTGCGCTGGAAGACGCCGTGCCGGTCCCAGAACCCGAGGACCCGGTCGTCCAGGCTCGGAAAATGAACCCTGGCACCGACGGGAACCGGCCCCTCACCGGGTCTGTCCGGCCACCAGACGGTCTCTTTGGTCTCAGTATCCTCTCGGCTTGACATAATGCAACGGATTAAATCGAATGAGTTAAAATTAGGGCAATTAACAGTTGTATTGTGCGCTTCTGTGCTGTCACACTCCAGTGTGACAGCACGACTAAACGCCTCTGTAGTCACGGTTGTCTCAACCGCGACAGTCGGGCTTGGGACAAGCCCGACTACAGGTAAATGTCGTTAGAACGCGACAATCACTCACTGTCAGAGTGACGAACTGGACAGTATTCCTCGTCCTCGAGCACCCCGCGGATGATCTTCCCAATCACCTCCGCGCCGTTTCCGGCATAATCCAGCAGCAGCTCAACATCAATCGGTTCCAGACACTCCGGGAAGCAGTCATCGGAGATGAGGCTGAACCCCAGCACCTCCATACCGCCGTGCCTGGCAATGATAACCTCCGGCACGCTCGACATCCCGACCATATCCGCTCCCAGCCCGCGGAGCATCCGGTACTCGGCCCGGGTCTCAAACGACGACCCGGTCAGGGCTGCATAGACACCCCTCGGCAGACGAATGCCCTGTTGCATAGCATGTTTCTCAGCCAGTGCTATCAACCGACGGCTGTAAGGCTCGGACATATCCACAAAGCGCGGCCCGAGTCTGTCGTCATTGGCGCCGATCAGCGGATTGTCCCCCATCAGGTTAATCTGGTCGATTATCAGCACCACATCACCGGCGTGAAACTCGGGATTCAACCCTCCGGCCAGGTTCGACAGTAAGAGCGTCCCGGCGCCCAGCATCCTCATCACCCTCACCGGGAAGGTTATCTGCTGCAGGGTGTAGCCTTCGTATCGGTGGAAACGACCATCCATAGCCACCACCGGTTCGTCGGCTATTTTCCCGAAAAGGAGCCTCCCTTTATGGAATTCGAGGGTGGTATCAACGAAGCCGGGTATTTCGCCGTAGGGAAGCTCAAACTCGACCTGCATCCCGCCGGCCATTGCACCCAGACCGCTGCCGAAGATTAGCGCACTGCCGGGGGTGCCGCCGTATCCTGCCGAGCGGATAAATTCGATCGACGCCTGAATCCGGTCGTAGAGGCCCCCCGGTTCGAAACTATCCGGACCGGTCTTCGGTTTCGGTTGAGCCACCTTTGGTCAGCTCCTCTCCTTCCAACAGTTCAATCAGCTCCAGCTCCGACCTGAGCAGACTGCGCAGCTTACGGACGAAGCCATCACGACGGGCGGTCAGGGTCTCGACCTCACGGCGGATCTCATCCCCCTTCTTGCGGGCATCGGCGATAATACGCTCGGCTTCAACCTCGGCCTCCCGCCGCACCAGGTCGGCCTCGCGCTGGGAACCCTCCTTGGCGCCGCGAAGGGTCTCCTGAGCGTTGACCAGCGCCTCCTTCATATTCTGCTCGATACGCTGGTAGGCGACCAGCTCCGACTTGAGCCCTTCGATCTCGGTCAACTGCTTGTGAACCGAGTCGGACAGCCTCTCAAGTTCGTCAGCCACCGTCTCCAGAAAGCTGCGCACCTCGGCCGGGTCATAGCCGCGAACCGCACGGCTGAATTCCTGCTTCTTAACCTCAATTGGGCTGAGCAATCTGCCCTCCATGGATTTTCGCCGAGACGTTGCATTCGACTGCCGGTCGCGGGCCGAAGATGGCTGTGCCGATACGCACCATTGTGGCACCAGCGGCTATGGCCAGCGGAAAGTCGTCGCTCATCCCCATTGAAAGCTCCCATCCACTGGCGAGATCCGGATGGCGAACCCCAGACCGCTCCCTCAGCTCGCGAAGCTTCTCGAAGGCGGCAGTGATAAGCCCCCTGTCCTGAGTTAACGGGCCTATGGTCATAAGACCGGCAAGCTTAAGTCCCGGCAACGAAGCCACTTCAGCCACCAACTCCTCGAACCCTTCCGGCTCCACACCGGCCTTGGTCGATTCACCCGAAACATTCACCTCGATCATAGCTTCGAGCTGTCTGCCTGTGTCCTGAGCCGCACGGGACAGTTTCCGCGCCAGTTTAACGCTGTCAACCGACTGCACCACATCAAACAGGGCAGCCGCCCTGGCGGCTTTATTCGATTGCAGATGACCCACCATATGCCACCTGACCGGCCCATCGAAGTCGTTGAGCCTGAGCAGCCGTTCGACCTCCGGCCGCTTCGCCGCCGCCTCCTGAACCCGATTCTCTCCAATATCACCGAGACCGGCCAGAATTGATGCAGCCATCGCTTCCGGGCTGTGCAGCTTGGATACGCCTACAACCTTGACCTCCTCAGGACTGCGTCCTGAAGTTCTGGCTGCAGAGGCAATGCGTTCCCGAATCTCTGCCAGACGGGCAGCTACAGCGGCCCGCAAGCCTTTCTCAATCGATTCATTCAAAGTTTAACAATATAAATATTTCTTGCCCTGTTCGCAAGGTATTTACCGCTGACTCTATTAAGATTGCGTCTGTTGCACCGCCGCCTCAAACGCCTTATCTTTCTTAATTAAAGCAGCTTCAATCTCACAGGGACATCAGGTGTTAACACAGACCATCAGCCGACCGAAACCGGAATCCCGACAACAGAACGGCGGGATTGAACTTTATGCGGTTCTACTCGCCATTTTCATTGGTAGTCTGGTAATATCACAGGTGCTTGCCACCAAGCTGGCGGTCTGGCATCTGCCGCTGGTGGGCAATCTGATCTTTCCAGCCGGCGTGGTAGCCTATGCCCTGACCTATATGTGCACCGACGTCATCGCCGAAGTGTGGGGACGCCGACGGGCTGCGAATGTGGTTATCTGTGGTCTGGTGGCCAACCTGGTGGCGCTGGTCCTCATCAAGGTCGCCCTGATACTCCCGCCAGCCCCTTTCTGGGGTAACGAAGTGTCCTTTACAGGGGTGCTCGGAGCCACCTATCGGGTGATAGCGGCCAGTATCGTAGCCTATCTTATCAGCCAGTATCACGACGTGTGGATGTTCCACCTGCTGCGGCGAGCGACCGGCGGTCGCTTCTTGTGGCTGAGAAACAACATATCCACCATCCTCTCGCAGACCATCGACACCTTTGTGTTCATCTTCCTGGCCTTCTACGGCGTGGCGCCGATATTACCTTTGGTGATCGGTCAACTGGTAATCAAATGGCTGATCGCCGCAATCGACACCCCGGCGGTCTATCTGCTGGTGGGATTGATAAGAAGACGAATAGAATCCATAACTTCAGGCAATAACTGAAGTAAACATTGATAAGTTAATCCGGTTCTTCAACACAAATCACGCCCCTGCCATGCAACCAGATGTAAGCGATCCAGCGTCAGACCTGACCGAGATTTCGGTCATCCAGGAAAGCTGGTTCAAGATCTACGCGCTGCATAAGAGGAAGTTCAAGCTTAGCCCTGATGGTTCAGCTCCCCGGAGGCTGATAGCGGTCTTCGGCGGTTCAAACGTTGCTAAAGGAAGGCTTCAGTGGTGGCGGGCATATAGCCTCGGACGAGAGCTTGCCAATCGCAACGCTGTGGTGTTCAACGGGGGTTATGGCGGGGTGATGGAGGCCTCAGCGGCGGGGGCCCGTTCGGTTGGGGGTGACACCATCGGGGTAACCTGCAACAACCTGCCCGAGAGACAAGCCAATCCATATATCCTTTCCGAATGGAGGCTTGAGCGCTGGGATCAACGCCTGTTGACGCTGGTCTGGCTGGCGGACGGCTACGCCTTTATGCCCGGGAGCAGCGGCACCCTGGTCGAGTTGTCGATGGTTATAGAGACGCAGTTGAAGGGATTCATACCGGTCAGGCCGGTGGTGTGTCTGGGAGCCTTCTGGGAGCCGGTGGTGCGGCGCATCATCGGCGGTGACGGGATGATCACCTTCGCGAAGACCCCTGCTGAATGTGCGGATCTTGTTACCAGGTGAGGTAATATTACTCGAAACATTTTATAGTTGACAGTCACTAAAGACAGCTTCTTCTTATCCCCCCTTCTATTGAAGGGGGGAATAAAAAGGGGGGTTGCGTTCTTACCTCACAATGTAGATTATAGGGAAAATAGGACATATAAACAATCACCCCCCCTTACTCCCCCCCTGCAATAGCAGGGGGGGTGACTAAGGAAATGTCTATTGTCCAATGGTCGGAGTAACAACACCATCAATACCCACGCTTGACTGTCACCGAATCACCACAAACTTACCCACCTCAATATTTCCAGTGCTCCCACCACCGGCGTTCATCTCCTCCACGGTGAACAGATACATCCCCGATACCACCTGCTGCCTGTTGCGTGAGTTCAGGTCCCAGGCTTCGGCGAAATCCGCCTCCCATCCCTGGTATTCATCCCCGGCCACGTTGTGAGGAACGATATCGACCAGGTCCCCTGAAACAGTGTATATTCTTATCAGGCAGTGGCGCGGCAGGTTGTAGAAGTAGAGCCGTCGGTCGATCTGGGGGAAGAATTCGGGGGTGCCGTCGTCCCGATTCTCCCACGACAGCCCTCCGCCGTGAGGTCGGGTATAGTCAACATTCGCCCGATACGGATTCGGAACCACGGTCACATTCCCGCTGTAGTTGCTCGACGGTGCAGCATATATCATACTGGCCCGCCGCGCAGACTCGAGTGGTGGAGTGCCGCTCTTGTAGTCGCCGTAGTCAAAGGCGGTTACCGAGTAGTAACGCGGCACCATCGGATGGGCGTCGCGGATTATGTAGAAATAATCCTCGGTATCCTCATCGTAGAACATATCCCCCGACCCTGACAGCCCGATATTATACCCTACTGGCTTGCGATATAGCTTGATGCCGCCGATGACGCTGTCAGGAGGCAGCATATCCTCACGCTCGACCGGCCGGGAAGCCAGTGAATCGTGCTCGCTGTAGAGGGCGAAATCGACACGATCAAACTCATCCAGAAAAGCGAAATCCCGCTCGAGCCCGGTGTTCGAAACGTAGAGCCGGTAGCCCTCGAAATCCAGCTCACGCGAGAACGGATCCACAGCCATAAAGGTGTCCTGCGACGGCGACCTGTTCCAGCTCAGCACAATATTCCGGGCCAGAAAATCCCGGTCAAAGTAAATAATCGAATCGGGAAAGGTATGAACAGTGCGAGGTTCGGTAACCAGCTCGCAGATAGGCGATGGCGGCGGCGGCGGACCCCGGAAATCGGGAACCCCGTCGCCGAAGTCGAGTATCCCGTTAAGGCGGGTGTATTCGAACTCCTCCGGCCGCTCCAGGGCATCCTCGCTGCGAGAAAGGTGGCCGTCGTTCTCACCCTCGTCGGGGCCGGGATATACGTCCTCCACGCGGATACCCCCCTCCCATCGGTAGGCTACATCACCGATTGACGCCGCGAAGATCCCATCTTCCCCCACATCCTCACCGAACCAGCCGTCACCGGTATCGAGGATGCCGTCACCTTCAGAGCCGTCCCGATCATTAGTCCCCTGGACATGGTCGTTCCCCCAGTCATAAACAGGGGTGTCGATCATCGGGTTGTCATAAACGCGGGCCGCCCAGTCGGCCGTATAGCGCAAACTGGCGAAATTGAACAGCTCGTGATCTATGTTCTCGTTATCGGGCTGAGACCTGTTTCGGTCGTGGAAGTTATCACCGGCCACGTATGCGATGGTCATCGAGAACTTCTCACCGGGGTTGAGCCGATATATCCGGTCGCCCGCATCGTCGAAATGGTCAAAGATGCCGAGCGGTCCCCAGGAGAGCAGGTAGCGGGTATCAAAGCCGTTAGCCAGATCGGGTGCGTTCGCAGCGTCCGGAACATCCCAGGAGTGCCGCTCGACCTCAGCCCCCGTCCAGCGGTCGCAGATAATATGCGGGTGGGTTACAATCCAGGTGGAGTCGTCCACGAAGACCTGATCGTAATCGAATTCCCGGTTGGAGAGGACGAAATACTTACGGGTATCGCCCATCGGCGTGCCGTAGATATCGGTCCAGGATCCGGGCGCGCCGTCATCCTGCCAGGATGGACCGAAGTCGTAGTCGGGGTTGCCGTTGGATATCCACCAGTTGAACGAGGTGCGAAGTTTGGGGTTGGGAGCCCGAACCACCCGCACCCCGGTCACGCCCGGGCAGGTGAAATCGACGCCTGAAGAGATATCCACCGGACGACCATCGTTGTCGGCGATCCAGGCCGTATTTATGACCGAAGAATCGATCAGACCGTCCGGGCGCTCATAGTAGAACCAGCGCTGAAAGCCGCATACATCGTCCAGATACCAGTTGTTGGGCTCACCCTCCCACCCCACGTCGGCATCCACGTAGAGCCCGACGTAGAGGTTCTTCAGATAGTTGCCGGCGATGTTCTCGACCTCCCAGTCGATGATGATGAAGTTCTGGGCGTAGTTGTAGCTCCAGGCATACGACTTCTGGACGATCTTGATGCCGAGCGGGAAGTGCGGGCCGTCGATGGGATCGGTTCCCACATAGAACGGTTCAGTCAGGGTATCGGTATAGACGATGACGAAGTCCTGTTCAGATACAGCATCGGGATGGGTTACGTAATCCCCAAGCCGGTTCCAGGCCTTGGGTCGGGTCGAGCGTTCGATGATGCGTCCGGGGTCGCCCTCGGGAG
>MWJR01000125.1 GCA_002127415.1 Calditrichaeota bacterium AABM5.125.24 | reverse complement strand
ACCGGTATCCCTTCTCGACCTCAGCCACCACCGTTCCAGCCGGATGGGAAGGATCGTCCACCTGGGCCACCGCCTCGTGGATGTCGGCGTCGAACTGCTGATTCAACACAGCTATCGGCTGCAACCCCTCGGCGGCCAGGACGGCATCGAGCTTCTTGTAGATAAGTTCGACACCCCGACGCAAAGCCTCTAACTCCCCTTCAGGAAGCTCATTGTTGAACAGCCGCTCAAAGTCATCCATCACCGGGAGGAGCTGTCTGATGATCCTCTCCCCAGCCTCCTGAATCATCTGTCCGAACTCGGCCTGGGTGCGGCGGCGGTAGTTTTCATATTCGGCCATAACCCTCAGCCGTCTGTCAACCTCCTGCTCGAGCTCCACCTTCAGCGCTGCGATAGCCTCCTCGAGCTCAGCGACCTTACGGCGGGGGCTGCGTTGCTTAACAGCAGGCTTTTCCGTTACCTGTTCACCCTCGGACGAAGGCTCATCCACCTGATCGGGCTCAGTTTTTTGTTTAGTCTCTTCCATATTACATATTATAACGATCCAGTAACGTTCGGGCGGTATCCTTGATTAGTTGCGATGCATAGTAGATTATTCGATAACAGTTTGTTGAAGAGCTGTAGTCGGGGCTGTCTCAGCCCTGACTGTGTCGCGGTTGAGGACAACCACGACTACTCCATCTCAATTATTTCTGGACACTACCAACGTTCGTAGTGTATCTCATAATACAACCTGTTACCTGTTACCTCGAGCAACACGCTCGCTGACCAGCTGGGCAGTGTAACCCACCAATGCAACCAGCCGGGAGTAGTTCATACGGGTTGGACCGATTATACCGAGGGTGCCGTAGTTTCCCCCCATCCGGTAAGTTGAGGTGATGACGCTGAAATCCCTCAATCGCTCCCCGACGTTCTCCTCACCGATGGTGACGGTGACCCCGGAGGAGCGATCCTTCAGCAGATGAACTATGATATCACGGTCCTCTATCAGCTCTATGATCCCCTTCAACTTCTGGGGTGAGCTGTATTCCGGCTGTTCGAGCACGTGCCTGGTGCCGCCGATATGCATTCCTGATCGCGGCTCTTCGGCGAATATCCTCTCAGGGAAATCGAGGAACAGCCTTACGATGGCGTTTCGGGAGCACGATTCCCCCGCCAGACGTTTGCCGATATGAGCCGGTATATCGGTCAGGCGCAGGCCCGACAGTCGCTGGTTGACGATGGTTGTGGCGTCGGCGATCTCCTGGTCGGTGATGGTGCTGTTCATCTCGAGGATGATGGTTCGAACCAGTGCGGAATCTACCACGACCACCACCATAATCCTACCTGATGCAACCCTGATCAGCTCCACCTTATCGAGCACCCCGCTTGAGAGGTCGGGCGCCATAATGACCGCCAGCAAACGGGATACCTCAGCCAGCAGCTCGCTGACGTCGTCGAGGACACCGCTCACCTCGGGTGAGACCCTGTTGAACTGCTGGCGGATTGACCTCTGAACCTCCTCCGACAGCCCCTCCACCTGCATAAGGCCGTCCACATAGATTCGGTAGCCGAGGTCAGTGGGGATGCGACCGGCGGAGGTGTGAGGATGGGTCAGCAGCCCCATCTCTTCCAGGTCGGCCATAGTATTGCGGATGGTGGCAGGGGAGAGACCTATATTATACCTGCGCGCCAGCGTTCGTGAACCGACCGGATCGGCTGACAGGATGTAATTGTGAACGATCGATCGGAGGATGAGCCGTTCCCGCTCGGACAGCTTAACAGCACCCAGTTGGAGCTGGGGCGAATGCACCATCTGCTTATCCATGTTATTACCCTTAATCTCCATCGTGCTAACAATAATACGGCAGCCGTAGCATTCGATTAAAAGACACTCCCAGGCGTGATGGTAAACATAACAACGAATGGTGTCAGACGCCCCAGAGTTCTTTGAAATATCCGACTTGAGAACTATATTGTCATTTTCGCTAAAGCGGAAATCCAGAACAATCAATGACTTAGAATTCAATCAGCACGATCCGGCATCTTCCGGATCGGCTGCTACGCAAATATTTCAAAGAGCTCGCCCTCGTTGATACTTAAGTTATTGATATTCCTGATCCATCAGTCGGGCGAAGGGGATCTGCCAGCCTGCTGATAGCGAGATTAGCTATTTCATGATAATATCACTGAATTTTAAGAAATTGTTGTATGGATGTCAATAGTGGTGGTCGCTCACCTTGTGTAGCTGACAATAGTGATGGAGTTATGTCTAATGAAAAATTTCACATCTTGTGAAATGAGTTGCATTCGGTAGAGCCAGATGATATATTGGGCTTTAGAAGCACCGGTCGCCTACCCGGCTGCCGGTGATTTGGTTATTGGTGCTCCTGACCCCGCAACTTACAGTCCGATATTTATAGTATCAATCCTCCGCCATCCCCTGCCACTGCTGTAGGAGAACAGGGGTTGAGCCTTTATTACAGCTATAAGCCAGGGGGAACACAGGCGGCGGTTACAGGTCGGACGCTCAGTGCAATCCAATTACAGTAGAGGATAGTTATGGATACGACGACCCTGCTCATCATCGTCGGCGTCGTAGTCGTAATAGTGGCTCTGGTTATCCTGGCCATGGCCAAGCAGTATCGCAAGGTCGGCCCAAGCGAGGTGCTGATAGTTTCGGGCGGACGGAAGCGGACTGTGATGGAAGAGGACGGCACCCGACATAAGGTCGGCTACCGGATGCAGATCGGCGGTGGCGCCTTCGTGATGCCTTTCATAGAAACGGCACAGGTGCTCCCGCTGGAGGCCTATACCATCACGATAAAGACCCCGGAGGTTCTGACCAAACAGGGGGTCAATATCATAGCCGAGGCCACAGCGCAGGTGAAGGTGGCCTCCAGCGAAACGGCCATTCGACGTGCCGCCGAGCAGTTCCTGGCTCGTGGCGCAGAGGCCATCAAGGAGGTCGCTGAACCCATCCTCGAGGGCTATGTCCGGTCGGCACTGGGGAGTATGACCGTGGAGGAGATCTACCAGAACCGGGATGCCTTTGCACAGCGGGTTCGTGAGGAGGCCGTGACCGACTTCACTCGGATGGGGCTGGAGCTGCTCTCCTTCAACCTTGGGGACATCTCCGACACGCAGGGCTACATAGCCGCGCTCGGTCAGCCACGTATCGCCCAGGTCAAGCGCGATGCCGCCGTGGCACAGGCCGAGACTGAGAAGGACACCACCATCAAGTCAGCTCAGGCTCGTAAGGAGGGCGACGTCGCCCGCTACAAGGTCGAGACCGACATCGCCTCCGCCAACCGCGACTATGAGCTCAAGCGGACCGAGTTCCAGATCGATATCAATCGGAACAAGGCGCAGGCAGACGCCGCCTACGAACTCGAGCGGCATAAGCAGGCCGCCGAACTGAAGAGGGCCGAATATGGGGCGCGGTTGGTGGAGAAGGAGTCGGCCATCAAGGTGGAGCAGCAGGAGATCAAGCGCCGGGAGCTGGAGCTGGATGCCACGGTGAAGAAGCCCGCCGAAGCCCGCAGGCACCAGATTCAGGTCGAAGCCGAAGCCGAAGAGCACCGCCTTGCCGCCGAGGCCCGAGGCCGCGCCGTAGCCCACCGCCTGGAGGGCGAGGCCGAAGTCGAGGTCAAGAAGGCCGAGGGGATCAGCCGGATCGAATACACCCGCAAGCTCGGCCAGGCCGAGGCCGATGCGATGTCCGCCAAAGCCGACGCCTTCAAGGACTACAACCAGGCCGCTATCTATCAGATGTTCGTCGAGAGACTGCCCGAGCTGGCCAGAGCCGTGGCAGAACCGCTGGCAAAGATCGACAAGATCGTCATCGTGGGCGGCGGGGACGGCGCATCCGGCGCCTCACAGGTGACCAGGCAGGTAGCCGAGGTGCTGGCGCAGCTCCCCGCGGTTGTGGAGTCCTTATCCGGCGTGGATCTGAAGAAGATCCTGGGACAGAAAGGGCAGGCGGAAGACGAAAAGGCGAGCCGGAAAGAGGAGTAGTTCGAGTAGTGGTCGATCCAGGAGTGGCCGGATATACCCCTAACTCAAATGGGTGGGACGGACATTCCTGCCCGCCATAATTCCCGTCTCCCGCTGTCGACCCGCCACGGTGGAAACAGAGAGATATGAAACCCGGACAGCAAGCTGTCCGGGCCACCCGTCGCCGCGGCCGACAGCACACAGGATGTAGCCCGGTTTCATCGAAACCGGAAGTAAGCTGATCGCGGACAGGAATGTCCGCGCTACTATAACTTGCGTTAAATGACGATGTACCAAGCTCTGGCCGACATAACGGTCGCCATTCACCTGCTCTGGATAGTGTTCCTGATCTTCGGTGCGCTGGTGGGTTATCGGGTTAAGTGGGTGCGGGTGCTGCATCTGGCATCGCTGGCATATTCGGTGTTCCTTCAACTGACCAAGGGGATATGTCCAATCACCTATCTGGAGGTCTGGCTGCGGGACAAATCGGGCTGGGCATACAGCGGAACCTTCATCCAGCACTACGTCGAGAAGCTGGTCTATCTTGAGGCATCACGCACAGCCGTCTTCATCGGCACGCTGGTGGTGATAGGGGGGACGATGTGGCTCTATCTGTCCCGCCGGGAACCCAGAGCTGCTGGTGAAACAAGCCACCAGATCGCGTAGAGACCAATCCCAACCCCGCCAGCTTCGCAGGCTGGGTGGTGAGGGATGGGGTGAGGGTGTGGTAATCAGGAATATCTCTGTTACTCATGGTATCAGGTGTCATCACCAGGCGCTGCCACCGGATAGTGTTTGACAAAAAGCAATTGGGAGCGGTATTATGGACCGTTTCACGGCAGTTTATGGGCAACATGAACGCTGGTGGGTGGGTTACATTGAAGAGTTGCCCGGCGCGAACACACAAGGGGAGACGCTTGAGGAGGCCCGCGAAAACCTTAAAGAGGCCATTCAGTTGATTCTCGAGGCCAACCGCGAGATTGCGCGGCGGTTCTCCAAGGGAAAGAAGGTCATTCGCGAAGAGTTGGTGCTCGCCCAACATTGAAGCGTTCCGCCTTAATTAAGCACCTACGTCAATGCGGATGTGAACTGTTCCGAGAGGGCTCCAGGCACTCAATCTTTTGGAACCCGAACAATTTGCGCACCTCGTCCATCTCGCGCCACACCGAAATTGACGATTGGATGGCTGCCAAGATTTGCAGAGATTTGGGTGTTCCACCACCAGGCAGGAAAAAGAAATGACCCACATCCCCAATCCCAGTCCCGCCAGCTTCGCGGGGCGGGTGGTGAGGAATGGAGTGAGGGTATTGTAAAAGAACCATGACCCGCGACGACATACTGCGCCTCCTCGCTGAGAACCGCGACCGGTTGAATGAGCTGAAGGTCAAGCGGCTGGCGCTGTTCGGCTCGGTCGCGCGCGGTGACGATCGCCCCGACAGCGACGTGGAATAAAGGGAAAAGGTGACCCCCCCTTACTCCCCCCCTGCAATAGCAGGGGGGGTAAAAAACAAATGATGACAGAGATAAATTTTACATGCTATCAGACCGCGTTCAACGTATAGGCTTCTCTGCGACCCTGCGCATCAGCGCCAAGGCGCAGCAGATGAAGCGCGAGGGGATCGACGTCATCGACCTGTCGGTGGGCGAGCCGGACTTCCCCACCCCTGAGAACATCAGAGCAGCCGCCAAGAATGCCCTGGACAAAGGCTATACCAAATACACCGCCAACGAGGGCATCCCCGAGCTGCGCGAGGCCATCGCCCGGAGATACCGCGATGAATACGCCGCCGACTTCGCCCCTGAGCAGGTCATCGTCTCAACCGGCGCCAAGCAGTGCCTGTTCAACGCCTGCATCGCCCTGCTGAACAAGGGGGACGAGGTGATCGTCCCGGTGCCATACTGGGTCTCGTATCCCCATATGGTCAACCTGGCCAAGGGGGAGCCGGTCTATGTGCGGGCCCGCGAGGAGAACGGCTTCCGTATGACCACCGAGGACATCGGACGAGCCCTCTCCGCCAGCACCAGAGCCCTGCTTCTGAACAACCCCTGCAACCCGACCGGCTCCGCTTACAGCCCGGACGAGCTGCTGAAGATCATCGACATCTGCCTGGACGAAGGGCTGTTCATCATCGCCGATGAGATCTACGAGAAGCTGGTCTACGACGGCTTCGAGTTCAAATCCGTCACCGCCTTCGGGGAGCGGATCAGGAGACAGGCACTCGCAGTCAGCGGCTTCTCCAAGTCCTACTCGATGACCGGCTGGAGGCTCGGTTACGCCGTCGGTCCGAGGGAGCTGATCGAGGGGATGTCGAAGATTCAGTCACACTCCACCTCAAACGCCAACACCATCGCGCAGTGGGCGGCGGTCGAGGCACTAACAGGCCCCCAGCACGAGGTCGGCCGGATGCGCCAGGAGTTCGAGCGGCGGCGCAACTTCGTCCTGTATAGGCTCGCCGCCATCCCCCACGCCTCCTGTTACAAGCCGGAAGGCACCTTCTACCTGTTCCCCAACCTGTCGTGGTATTACGACAAGCAGTTCGAAGGGGTGCAGATCCGCAATTCGAGCGGGCTGGGCTACTACCTGCTGAAGCACGCCCTGGTGGCGATGACGCCGGGCGATGCCTTCGGCGCGGACGAGTTCACACGCCTCTCCTACGCCACCTCGATGGAGAACCTCGAACGCGGGCTCGACAGGATCGTCGAGGCGCTGGGACGGCTGAAGCCAACTGTGAAGGCCAAGCGGTTGGCGTTGAAAAACACGGTTACAAAGGTCAGGGATTACTCCGAGCTCGAGCCGGCGGTCGATGTCAAGATGCGGGACGCCCTGGTAGCTGAGGCTGAGTCGGTGATGTCGTTCGACAACTACCACGAATGGAACGTGAACGTCGGCGGGGTGGTGCTGAAGCTGGGGACCAACTCGCCGCATCTGATAGATTTCTGGGTCGAGAACTGGTATCCCTCGCCGCTTGAGTCGGACCTCGAGCCGCACGGTCTGCTCTACGGCGTCAAGGACGCCCCGGGCCGGGAGGCGAGGGCCTTCTACAGCCCCGAAACCCGCACCGCGCTGACCTTCAACAGCGCCTTCTATCCGCAACTGCGAGCCCTGACCCTGGGGATGGTCGATGACATCGCCTCCCGAACCTTCGATATGCATCTGGTGGCTGGCTCGTGCATCGATGTGGACGGCCGCGGGGTGGCGTTGATCGCACCCCCGGGAGCGGGCGGCTCGACCCATCTGGCGGCTCTGCTGCGCCGTCCGGAGGTCAGGCTGCATTCATGCGACGGGCTCTTTGTCCGCTGGTCCGGGGGTGCGCCGGTGGCCGATTCTGTCGAGCGCAAGCTCCTGATCCGCACCGATATGACCCGTCACCTGCCCGAACTGGCGACCCTGTTCGACCGGTCGAAGCTGGAGAATGTCGTAACCAGCCGTGACGAGTGTCAGATCGAGGGCTGCCCGCATTCGGATGATTGCCCCCTCGACCGGGGCGAGACCCACTGCTACTTCGCCTCCCGCCGTTCCACAGCCCTGCTCGACCCTTACTGGCTGGGCGGAACCGGCAAGCACCTGAAGCGGACCATCCTGGGCAAGCTGATCCTGTTGAGGCGCGACCCGGTATCCCCCGGGGTGACCCGGCCCTCCACCGATGAAGCGCTGCGCCTGATCGAGGAGGGCGGCTACACCACCGACCGTGGCGGCTACCATCAGGCTCCGTTCTACAATCCGTATCTTCTTGTGGACTCCAGCGACCGGCTCGACCTGCTGCGCCGGCAGTGGAAGAGGCTGCTCGAAGCTGCACCGCTGATTGTCGTCAACACCGAGGCAATGGGGGTTGAGGAGGCGAAGGAGGCGGTGTGGGGGGTGGTGGGATAGGTAATCCATAAGGAAGTGATTATTGCCACGTCGTTCCGGCGAAAGCCGGAACCCAGTGTTATCAATTGACCTAAACCTTGCGCCCTGAGCAATTTTACGTCTATATCCTTGCCAGCCGTCGAAACGGAACGCTTTATGTTGGCGTCACCAACAACATTGCGCGCCGTGTCTGGGAACATAAACAGGGACTTGCGGGTGGCTTTACCAAGCGCTATGATGTGAAAACGCTTGTATATTACGAAGCCACTGAATCCCTTGCAGCCGCCTTGGAGCGTGAAAAGCGGATCAAATGGTGGAAACGAAAGTGGAAGCTCGAATTAATCGAGAGCGCAAATCCTGAATGGCGGGATATCTATGAACAGTTACTCTAATTCTGGGTTCCGGCTTTCGCCGGAACGACGTGGGTGGAGCAGCGAACCGAGCGGCGTAACTGTTATTGCGCCGCTGTATGTCGTCAACACTGAGGCGATGGGGGTAGAAGAGGCGAAGGAAGCGGTGTGGGGGGTGGTGGGGTGACGGTAGGAAGATAGGGCTCCACAAATCATGCGATTTTCCTAAAACATTCAGTTCAGCATCAGGAAATTTCTTACACCTATCAAAATCAGGAGGCAGAAATGAGCGACTATCCAAAGTTCGCCGCGATTCAATTATTGCTCCTGTTTGGCAGCTTCATTCTATTAGGCTGTCAAGACAACGACGATGGGATCAATGGAGTGGGGAGAGCCAACAATCCGCCAGTTATTCGTAGTATCACCGCCAGTCCGGATACGCTGGAAATATATAATTATGGCACAATTGAAGTTGCGTGCTTAGCGACAGATTCAGAAGGCGACTCGCTTTCATATCTTTGGTACGTCCCAAGAGGTCATCCATATAGTGATTATGATGCTATGGACAATCCCGTATGCTGGTATTTTAGTACATCAGATTTAGGGGATTGGTGGTGTAGAATAACAGTTAGTGACGGCAGTGATGTTGATGTGGATTCAATAAGAGTGACCATAAGACAGCGCGGCTGATAGGGCGTAGTACAGATTGCAGACATCCGCATGTGGGAGAGCCATTTCCTCCGCTATCGCGCAGGCAGGCGGGACGCCTGCCCCACTGAAGAAGGAGTATCACTATAAAATCAGTCAATCATCACGATACGCCAATATCAGGATGGAGATGACAATAGAAATTTTAACTGACCTGGTGGGGCGGGCGTCCCGCCTGCCCATAATAGGATTACTGAGACAGCCCACCTGCCCAAATATGAAGTAGCAGAATGAAGAACCCTGAACTGACCATTTATTACCGCCGCTTGCCCCACTGGCGGCTTGAAGGGCAAGTCTACTTTGTCACCTGGAGGCTGCATGTCACCCAAAAGACATTGACATCAAAAGAAAGGAACTTGGTCAGGTCGGCCCTGTCGCACTTTGAAGGTGAAAGATACTCCCTGTTCGCCTATGTGGTGATGGACGATCACGTGCACGTTCTGTTCAGTCCACTGGAAGGGAATGAATTGAAGAGCATCATCCATTCCTGGAAGTCCTTCACCGGCCATCGGTTGTGCCGGGAATTTGGCCGGCCGTCACCGGTGTGGCAGGATGAATCGTTTGACCGGATTGTGCGCAATGAAGCAGAGTTTCTTGAGAAGGGGAATTACATACTAAGCAACCCTCGCAAGCGATGGCCGGATATGGAAGATTATCCCTGGGTGGGATTGGGGAAGAGTTGGATTTCAGGGCAGGCGGGGCCTGTCCCCGCGAAAGTGGGGAACGACTGCCCCACTAAATAAATAACACTGAATATTGGCCATTAACCATTAACCATTAACCATCAATGATGACCCTCAAACTTAACGGCCAAACCCTTAACATAGACCAGGTGGCAGAGGTGGCCCGCGGAGGCGCCGAGGCTGAGTTCTCGCCTGAAGCCTGCGACCGGGTAGAGGCCTCCGCCGCTCTGGTGCAGAAGCTGGTCGATGAAGGGGTCGCCATCTACGGAGTCACCACCGGGATCGGCGAGTTCTCCCGCATCCGCCTGTCGCCGGAGCAGGGGCTGGAACTGCAGCGGCGGATCATATACAGCCACGCAGCCGGCACCGGCGATCCGTTCGCAATCGAGTATGTC
>MWJR01000042.1 GCA_002127415.1 Calditrichaeota bacterium AABM5.125.24 | reverse complement strand
TCCTCCGGTCGGCCTTGATGATGATGGTCTGCGCGGCACCGAACACGATCTGCCGCCTGATGACCGCCGCCAGGCTTCCAATCCCGGTCCGCTCGGCTCCAACCCACACCGTGCCGTCCCGGGCGATGGTCACCACGATGCTCTTCTCATCGATCACCTGAGCAGTCTCGCTGGGAGGAAGCTTAACCTTGATTCCCGGTTGAACGATGTAGGTGCTCGACAGAAGGAAGAAGATAAGCAGCAGCAGGACGATGTCGGTCAATGAAGCCAGCGAGAAGGTGGCCAGCGGCCTGCTATGAGGTTCAACCTTCATCCGGGGCCGCCAGTATCCTGAGGGTGATGTCCGCGCACAGTTCAATCTGCCGGGCAACGCCGCGCACCAGCCCGGTCAGGTAGTTGTAGATGATCAGGGCGATGATACCCACTGCAAGCCCTGTGGCAGTGGTGACCAGCGCCTCCCAGATGCCGCCGGCCAGGACGTTGGCATTAACGTTCCCGCCCAGGTTCTGTATCTGCATAAATGCCCGGATCATACCGGTTACCGTGCCGAGAAATCCCATCAGGGGTGTCGCCGCGGCCAGGGTGGCGAGGGTGCCGAGTCCGGTCTCGAGCCCGAAAAGAGAGCTCCTCGCTGCCGACTCGACCCGCTCAGACGCCTCTGCGCGAGCAGGCGGGTCGGTTCCGTAGATGGCAGCCATCCCCCGAACAGCATCCGGACCGGAATTGCAGGCGGCCTTGTAGCGGGACGGATCGGTCGAGGCCGGAGCATCACCCCATTCCGAGAGAAACCGGGTGAGCTCCGAGCGCTCCCGACGTATAGCCAGAAACCGCCCCACGCCAAGCGCCACCACCACCACCGAACAGAGCGCGATGGGGATCATCATCCACCCACCGCGAACCAGTATATCGAGTAGATTCATCAGTCATTCCGTTGTTTGAGATTATAGCTGTCAGTTTTCAGCTCTCTGTTATTGACGGCTGATAGCTGAAGGCTTATGACAATTACTCTACCCAAACTCCTCCCATCTTGAGTCGGAGGTAGAAAGTCATCGGCGGCGCGTCATAGCCGGGAATGTCGTAGTAGTGCTCGTCAAGAAGGTTGTCCATCCCGGCTGTCAGAACAAGCCCGCGCCGGACGTTCCGACTTGAGGAGATATTCCACACCACACGCGCCGGACGCTCTGTGTTCCCATCGAAATCAATTGGGGTCTCTGACGTCCACACCAGGTCGCTCTCGAAGCGACAGCCAACCAAGTTTATCCCACCCTTCATTCCAACTGTGGCTGGCGGCCGCTGAGGGGCTCTGTCACCGGATCCGTTACCGTCTGTTCGAGCCCTCTCTGTGGACGCATACAGAGCCACTGTGGTTCCAGTCCCGAACGTAAACTCAAGCTCAGCGCTCGTTCTCAGGGTTCGCAGCCTCCTGGATTCAATCCGAACCGTTGCAGAGTCAGGAACCGGAAACGGAACATGCCTGGACTCCCGCCAGCCGAAGTCCAGACGGCCGTTCAGGCGGTCGGCAAGTTGTCGCCGATACCCCAGACTCAACCTCGCGACATCCTCGACTATCCTCCCCCGTGCGGAAGTCTGAACCATCGGCCAGTATTTCATAAGCGACCGAAGGAATACAAGCTCAGCCTGCGGCCTCCAGGCCAGGGTTGCCACCCCGCCGAAGCTGGGCAGATGTTCGATGCCGAAGTGCAAGCCTCCACCCTCGCGGCGGTGGTCCTCGGCTGACCGGCCGATATAGATATACCCCCCTGCCCGGAGGTTTATCTCCGGCACAGGACGGCAGGTGTAGGCAGCCTTGAACCCGGCCAGTCCCAAGTCACCCTCCCCATCGCTGACAGGTCCCGATGCCAGGGAAAGCGCGGCCTCAACGGTCCCATCACGCACACCGGCACTCTGCTCCAGACCGAACTCGACCAGCGAGCCGTCCAGCTCACCACCCTCCGACATATCCCACCAGCCGTAAGCAAGCCTGGAGCTCAACCGGCCAAGGGGGGTGTAGATCGGAGCGGCATTCAAGCCCAGGCGGAGGTCTGACCAGCTCCTGTCTTCTTCACTTGAATCAGTGTTCAATTTGAAGGTCGTCCGGCTGAAACCGGCATGTGGCGCCAGCGCCATCTGCCCCCAGGCCCGTCGTGCAGCAGTCACATCCATCCCGACCTGCCAGCCGGAACCGGCTTCTGTCCGTTGCGGGGAATGCTCAAACCTGCCACGTCCGGCAAGTGATACCTCGCCCCGTCGACCGCTCATCTCGACTCCCGCCCCGAATAGCTGAAACCCGCCCCCTGTCAGTCGAGCCCTCCAGCAGCCCCGTCCGGGCTCAAACTGCAGTGACGGCCGCGACGGCGGCATCCAGATCCGACCGGCGGCCAGACCGGGCCTCTCGGCTGCCCGCAGGTCCGGAACCGCGATATCAGCCGTCGCTTCGGTAGCCAGCCGCCTCCCTTCCAGTCTCGCAGCTCGCTCTATCCCGGCGATGATATACTCCGGAAGCTCAATCTGCGGCAGCTCGGCGCCCTCAGCAGGGGACATCCACCAGCCGGTCAGAAATATGACCACCAGATACAGCGCCGGACGGTGGGTTCTGAAGTTGATACTCAGATGCTTCCCGTTCAAGATCATTATTCAGTATTCAGGGGGGCTGTTCGCTGGGGCTTAAGATAATCATCATCGCCCCGCCTTGCAAATATCAACCACGTCTGACACCCCAGCTCTCATCTGTTTTCTACCCCAATCATCACCCTTGCATATCTATATACCTGATTTCAAACCCTGACCGTTTGTGAGTGGTATCAACTTGCCGTCGGCATCTTGAGATATTATATTTGGTGATATTTGATCCGAACCATTCCTGATCTTAATTTTAACAGAGAAATTCAGCAACCCGGAACGTATAAGTGACAGATCTTCAATTCATCGGTCAGTATGAAACCTGAAATTCATCCTCAATATCGTCTTGCAACGGTTACCTGTGCGTGTGGGAACAGCTTTCAGACCCGGACCAGCGTCGGTGACATGAAGGTTGAGATCTGCTCCCGCTGCCATCCGTTTTACACCGGCAAGCAGAAGCTGGTTGACACCGCCGGTCGGGTGGAAAAGTATTATCGCAGATATAAGATCGACCACGACCGTTAAGTAAAACCTGCTTCAATACCGCCAAGACCACACCGCAACCGCAGGCGATCCGACCGGTCCCGAGGGTCTTCCACGCACTACCCATCCTGAAGACGGCCACCTGCAGCACACCGGCGCCCCGCAACCTTAAAGCGGTTCCGCTGTGTTACGCTGTGCTGTTCAATCATAACGGAGCTACGATGCAACCCTTAAGCGTCGATAAAGGGCGCTCTTTACACCCGGATTACAACTTGGAGTGACTATGACCCCGCTGACCTGCTTACGGCTAAAGAATACCATAACAGCCTGGGTGGCAGCACTGCTGATCGCCCCCGCTGCCCTCGCCTCACCGGATCCTGAAGAGGTTCCGCCCGGCTTCTTCCGTTACCCCCACACCGACGGCACCTGGATCGTCTTCACCTCCGAAGGGGACCTGTGGAAGGTGGGACTCGAAGGGGGAACCGCCGTCAGACTGACGACTCACCGGGGCGAGGAGCGGTTCGCGCATTTCTCCCCCGACGGCCGGTGGATCGCATATTCAGGCCAGGAGGACGGCCAGGACGATGTCTATGTGATACCTGCTTCCGGCGGCGAGCCGCGCCGGCTGACCTACCATCCCGACCGAGACCAGGTTCTGGGCTGGGATCCGGAGGGTAACGTCCTCTTCCGGTCAAGCCGGGAGACCTCTGACCGCATCTATCACATATTTACCGTTCCGCCGGACGGCGGCTGGCCCGGCTCCATCGGACTTGACAAGGGGACGCTCATCAGCTACGAACCGGGCGGCTCCAGGATCGCCTTCAATCGCTACTCGAGGGAGTTCCGCACCTGGAAGCGCTACCGGGGCGGATGGGCGCAGGATATATGGGTCGGCAACCTCAAGAGCCTCGAATTCAGAAACATCACCGATAACCCCCCAATGAACGACTGGGACGGCACCGACGCATTCCCGATGTGGCACCGGGGCGGAAGGATCTACTTCCTGTCCGACCGGGACGGCCGCTCGAACATCTACTCGATGCTCCCGGACGGCAGCAACCCGAAGCGGCATACCGGTCACGATAAATTCGACATCCGCTGGCCCTCACTGTGTGGTGATGTCATCGTCTATCAGCACGGAATGGACATCCGGGCTTACAACATCAGCAGCGGAAAGACCCGGGTCGTCCCCATCACCCTGCCCACCGACCGGGTCCAGGCACGAACCAAATTCATCGACCCGAAGAGATTCATCACCGACTTCGAGCTCTCCCCGGATGGCAAGCGGGTGCTGTTCTGTTCGCGAGGCGAGCTGTTCACCGTCCCGGCCAGAGGCGAAGGGCTGGTGAGGCAGCTAACCTTCAGCTCCGGGATCCGCGAGAAATTCCCCAGCTACTCCCCGGACGGAATCCGGGTTGCCGCCTGGTCCGATGCCACCGGCGAGGAACAGCTATATCTATATCCTGCCAATGGAGGAAACCCCACCCTCCTCGGCACCGACAACCGCACCTGGCACTTCCCGCCGGTCTGGTCGCCGGACGGCACAAGGCTGGTCTTCGGCAACCAGGAGCGCGAGCTGGTGGTGATGGAAGTGGAGAGCGGCAAAACCGCGGTCATCGACCGCAGCGAATGGGAGGTCAGCCAATATGCCTGGTCACCCGACAGCCGCTATCTGGCTTACGTCCGTGAGGAAAATAATCATAACAAAGCTATCGGCATCTGGGACGCCAGGAGCGGCGCAGTCCATCCGGTTACCGATTGCAGCTTCAGCAGCTACGACCCGGTCTTCGACCCGGAAGGGAAATACCTGTTCTTCCTGTCCGATCGGTATGCCAATCCCTACCTCGATAGGGATGAGTTCGTCTATATACTCGACCGCCGCACCCGGCCCTATGCCCTCAGCCTTAAACCCGATACACCCTCGCCATTTGCCCCTCAGGTCGACCCACAACAGGATGAGGAGAAAGAGTGGGGGAAGTGGATGGGTAAAGGAAAGAGGGGTAAAGGTCCCGGAAAGGAAGAGGAGGAGAAGGAACCGGTCAAGGTCGAGATCGACTTCGACGGCCTTCCGGACCGCATAATCCCTGTCCCCGTGCCGGCCGGGAATTATGGCGCACTGCACGCTGTGGAAGGCAAGCTCTTCTATCTATCGTGGAACAACCGGGGGATGCTGGGCGTCGGTCTGTTCGAAGATAAGCCGGAAGGAAGATTCAAACTTCATCGCTTTAACATCAGGAAGAAGAAGGACAAGGTGGTGGCGAAGGGGATATTAGGATACGACATCTCACAGGACGGAAAAAAGCTGCTGGTGCACAAGAAGGACGAGTTCATCGTTCAGGGAATCGACGAAGAGTCCGAATGGAGAAAGATGGAGGAAGAGGAGGAGGAAGACAGGCGGGTTGACCTGTCCCAGTGGGATCTGAGGGTTGATGTAAGGGCCGAATGGCGCCAGATGTTTGTTGAGTCGTGGCGGCTGCAGCGGGATTTCTTCTGGGATCCCAATATGCACGGAGTCGACTGGGTGGCTGTGCGGGCAAAATACGAACCGCTCGCCGCACGGATCTCCACCCGTGACGAGCTGAACGACCTTATCGGCGAGATGTTCGCCGAACTGAACTGCTCCCACGCCTACGTCTGGGGCGGCGACCAGCGTCGGCCTGAGCAACACACCACCGGTATGCTGGGCGTCGATGTCACCCGCGACCCATCCGGCTTCTACCGCATCGAGCGGGTCATCCGCGGCCGGCCCTGGAACCCGGAACTGGCCAGCCCCCTGTCTGCACCCGCCATCGACGCCAGGGAAGGGGAATACATCATAAGTATAAACGGCCGGCCCACCAGCGATGTGGACAACTACCTCGAGCTGCTCCTGGACAAGGCCGACAAGGTAACCTCGATCACGCTGAACGATCGACCGAGCCTGAAGGGAAGCCGGGAGGTGATCATCAAGCCCCTTTCGACCGAGCGCATTATGCGTTACATTGACTGGGTTGACAGCCGTCAAGCCTATGTCGAAGCCAGGAGTGGCGGGAAGATCGGATACATCCACCTGGCAAATATGATGGGGTTGGGACTCTCGCAGTTTGCGGCGGGCTACCGTCCTCAACATAACAAACCGGCGCTGATTATGGACGTCCGGTTCAACGGTGGGGGCTTCGTGGCAGAGATGATCCTGTCCCATCTGGCCCGCCGGATGTGGTCCACCGAAATCTGGCGCAGCGGAACCACCGGCCGCCGCCCCTGGACCGCCTTCCACGGGCATATGGCAGCAGTCTGCAACGGCGAGACCGGCTCCGACGGAGAGACCTTCACCGAAGGCTTCAAGCGGCTGGGACTCGGCCCGGTCATCGGAACCCGCACCTGGGGAGGATGGGTCGGCATACGTGGCGACAAGCGGCTGATGGACAGAGGAATGGTCACACAGCCTGAAGCCACAGGATGGGGATTCGACCGACAGTGGCTCATCGAAGGGCACGGCACCGACCCCGATATGGTGGTGGTGAATGAACCCGCAGCTATGATCCGGGGCGATGACCCCCAACTCGACGCCACCATCAAATACCTGCTGGAGAAGTTGGAAAGCGAGCCGATGGAGATACCGCCGCCGCCACCCTATCCCGACCGCAGCATTGTTAGGTGATGGTAGGGGCGCGAGTTATCGCGCCCGCAAAAGAGGAGGTGTCCAGAAATAATTGAGATGGCGTAGTCGCTGTTGTCCTCAACAGCGACGCAGTCGGGCTTGGGACAAACCCGACTACACTTCTTCAATAAACTGTTATATATGTTATAGAATTCATTCATCGTCCATCATTCATCATCTTGAAAACTGAACATAAGGTCATCGCACTTTCGCTGCTGCTCGGGTTGAGTGTCTGGGTTATCGATGCGCTCATCGACCATCTATTCTTCTACAAGGAACCGTTCCTGCGGCTCCTCATCACAGATATACCACGGCACGGGCTCTACACCCGATCGATTGTGATTATATACCTGTTCGCCATCGGCCTGGTCACCTCGAGGGTCTTTGCCAGGCACGGGCGGATTGAACAGGCACTGCGGGATGGTGAGGAGAAGTTCCGAACCCTGTCCGAGCAGTCGCTGTTAGGGATATATATAATCAAGGACGACCGGGTGGTATATGCCAATGATAAGGTCGCTGAAATTCTCGGTTGTTCGATTGATGATATCCTCAAATGGGACGAGGCGAAGCTGGTAGAAGCCGTCCATCCTGAAGACCGGGAGTTCGTGCGTGAACAGATGACCCGAACCCGGACCGATGAGGAGCACGGCGTCCACCAGTTCGACTGCCGTATAATAGATTCCCGCGGCGAGGTCAGATGGCTCTCCCACTACTCCAAGTGTATCGGATTCGAAGGAAGAACCGCCGTCGAGACGGTGGTAATGGACATCACCGGACAGAGACTGATTCAGGAAGCCATTGCCCGGGGCAAGAAGGAATGGGAGCGAACCTTCGACTCAGTCTCCGACCCTATCGCCCTGATGGATACCAATTCGAATATTACCCGGCTCAATATGGCGATGGCTGACAAGTTAGGCCTCAGACCTCAGGAAGCCATTGGACTGACCTACTTCAAGGCTATACACAGTATGGAGGAACCGCCGGCGTATTGTCCTCACGCCCGCCTGCTGACCGACGGACAGGAACACCGACAGGAGATGCACATAGAGCGTCTGGACGGGGACTTCATCGTAACCGCCTCCCCACTACACAGCGCCGAAGGTCAACTCCTGGGCAGCGTCTATATCGCCCACGACATCACCGAGCGCAAGCGGGTGGAGGAGGCGCTGCGCAACTCAGAGGAGTTCAACCGCGACTTGGTAACACTGGCGCCGGTGGGCATTGCCTATCTCGATGCTGAGGGCAGAGTCGCCTTCATCAACCCCGCGCTGTCGAAGATGATGGAGGTCCCGGAAGATGAAATCGCCTCTATCATCGGCAGTCAGCCGGATGAGATATCCCATCTAAAAGCTGCGGGGCTCGGGGAATACCTCGGCAACCTGCTTCACGGCGAGCCGATACACTTCGAGGAGGTAGAATTCATCTCCTCATCCGGCGCCGGCAAGGTGTGGAACATATACGCCGAACCGCGCCTGGATCCTGGCGGCGGGGTAACCGGAGCCGTTGTGATGTGTGTGGATACAACCGATTACAAGGAGCTGCAGGCCCACCTTCGCCAGGTGCAGAAGCTGGAAGCGATGGGAACCCTGGCTGAAGGGATCGCCCACGACTTTAACAACCTGCTGTTGGCCATCCTGGGAAACGTCGAACTGGCGCTCCGCAGCCTTGAGCCCGACAGCCGGGCAGTCGATAACCTGGACGCCATTCAGCGGAGCGCCGACCGAGCCGCCCAACTGACATCGCAGCTGCTCACCTTCGGGCACAGCCGGATGGATAAGCCGCGGCCGGTCATCCTGGACAGCTCCATCGATGAAGTCCTGACTATCCTGAGAAGAACCATCGACCCCCGCATCGAACTGACCGTGGAGAAGGAACCCGACCTCTGGGTCGTAATGACCGACACCGGCCAGATGCAACAGGTGCTGATAAACCTGCTGGTCAACGCTCGAGACGCCCTGAAGGATGCCGGATGTATAACCCTCCGGACAGAGAATATCACCGTCGATAAAGAGCACTGCCTCATCCAAAAAGAAGCTCAACCGGGCGATTATGTAAGGCTGACCGTGGCTGATACCGGGGAGGGTATACCGGTTGATATTATGCCCCGCATATTCGAGCCGTTCTTCACCACCAAGGAGCCCGGCAAGGGAACCGGATTGGGGCTGGCAACAGTCTACGGCATCGTCAAGGCCCATAACGGCTGGATCGAGGTGAAAAGCGCTCCGAACCAGGAAACCACATTCCAGCTATATCTGCCGCGAGTGGACGTGGAGGCGGTCCCGGAGGTCCAACCGGTCGAAGAAGAGGAACTGCCCGGTGGCAGCGAGACCATATTGATGGTTGACGACGAGACCGAGGTCCTGAATATCGGCTCCTCCATCCTGAAGGAGTTCGGATATAAGGTCGTAACCGCCAAGGACGGCCTGCAGGCCCTGGATGTCTATAAGGACCGGAAGGAAGCTGTTGACCTGGTCATACTCGACCTGTCGATGCCGCGTATGTCGGGGCGGGAGACCCTACAGGGGCTGCTCGAAATGAACCCCGATCTGAAGGTCATCATCTCGAGCGGCTTTGCCCGCAGCGCCCCGGTGAACGACCTGCTGCAGATCGGAGCAAGCGGATTTATCCAGAAGCCTTACCGAATACGAAAGCTCCTCCAGACCGTGCGGGGAGTGCTCGACGGTAAGGAGGTCTAAACAGGGACTCGGGACTCGGGACTCGGGACTCGGGCCTCAGGCCTCAGGGATAACTATATGGAAAAAAAAGAACCATCAACAGCGCTTCGTATCCTGCTTGTGGAGGCCAACAGGCGCGATGCCCAGGCATTCCGCCGCGCCTTCCGTGAACGTGAACCATCCAGCACTATAACGGTCAAGGAGCGGGCTGAAACTGCCTTGGAGTTGATTATCAGGGACCACTCGGCCTTCGATGTAGTGGTCACCGACCATAGGCTTCCCGGCATGACCGGCCTGGAGCTGCTTGACGAGCTGCTGATCAGAAAGATTCCACTGCCCAAGGTGATCCTGACCGGCTCCGGTTCCGAGCATCTCGCCGCCATTGCCCTCAAGTCCGGAGTTGACGACTACATCATCAAAGACCCCGACCGGGGCTACCTGGAGCTGGTTACACACATACTGCCGGGGGTGGCGGAGAAATATTACGACCACCAGACCCGCAGGCAGGCAAAAGAGGCGCTGCGGACAAGCGAAGAGCGAATGCGC
>MWJR01000072.1 GCA_002127415.1 Calditrichaeota bacterium AABM5.125.24 | reverse complement strand
CATCTTTGATTTCCATAAAGAACAATATACAAAATAAAAACACAAAAGTCCACTATAATCTGCACTGATTAGTAACTCAACCGATTTCGTTCATTCCCCCCTCTGTCGACCGTAATTTAAGATGTTTTCAGACCTGTGTCAAGTGTTTTTTTCGAATGCACGAGACTTCTGCTTTGCCATTCTCTAACAACTTGTAAAAGCAAGTCTTGAGTGGAAGGTTTGTGTGTAGCTCTCTTTGCCCGGTTTGCACATCTGCACCAGGAAGGTCCCCAATTCATGCTCTTTCGATGTCTCGGTTACAGCCTCTATTTCCGAATCAAAGTCGCCGATAACCTTGCAGTTCTTGATGACGATCACTCTTCCATTGTACTGCTTGACCAGCTCGTCCTGATGATCAATGTAGAAATGAAACTCTTCTTCTAAGTTTTTATGTTCCATCATCTTACCTCCTTTATTAAACGAGACGAGCCCCTATTGATCTCCAAGTGAAATCTATACTGATCACCTTATAATGTCAAGCGGTTTAATCAGGAATAATGAACTTTCCGATGTATTTATAACCAAGTTGGTTAGTTGCAAGTTCCGTGCCAGTGACCCTCATCACATGAACTAAATTAGCCCACTACCCTTGATCTGATGGCAGCAGCCCCCTGAGCCAATCCATATCGATGTTGGGGCAGGTTTTGGGAGGGTCATTCGGGCACAAGAGCTCGTAGTGCCCCGCGATCCGGAGGTGAGGATGGGTTTGGTGCAGCTCATCTATCAGCCGGGACAGCGATTCGAACTGCTGCTGGGTGAACTGACCCTTTCCTATCAGGCAGATACCGACCGAACCCCGGTTGTGCCCCCGGACGTGCGCTCCGACCACCTCCAGCGGTCGTCCCGCTTCCACTGCACCATCGAGCCAGAACTGCGGCCGCCGCAGCCGGTGAGACTCCTCGTCGGGATAGCCATTCAGGATTACGTAGTGATACCCGATGCCGTCCCAGCCTCGGACCCTGTGCCAGCCGTCTATCAATGCCGCATTACCGTAGATGGAGTAGCTGCAGTGAACAACTATCAGATCAATGGGTCGCATCGGGTTTCATCCTCTCTATGGCGGACAAGCCTGCCCCAGCGAAAGCTGGGGAATGTCCGCCCCACAAGCTTACATATATTGCCGGTTTTCCTTTTCCGCACCGGTTTATCTATGTGGTGGCCTCGTCGGAGTCGAGCCCCTCATATACCCCTTCGACGAAGTCGCCCACGGTGGACTTAAGCCGGTCCTCCAGCCTCTCCCACCCCTTCACGCCGACCTTCTGCCGACCGAACAGGGTGAGAAACCGTCCCAGACGATACCCCCAGCCCTTTGTGTTCTTGCGCGGGATTAAAAGCTGCCACAGATAGAGAACCAGCGGCACACCGACCGCACCTATCAGTCCTATCAGCAGTTCGTTCATTGTCTTTCCAGTTGTTAAGAGTTGTCAGGGTCTTTCCCTTGTGGTTAACGTGTCATCGCGAGTCCGGTGACTGCCGGACGAAGGGATCCTTGACCCTCAGGATTGCTTCGCTGCGCTCGCAATGACATTTTTCCCCGTCGTCCAACACCGACTATCTTCTTCCCATGAACAGCTCGAACAGCGCCATAGCCACCGCCCACACCGCAGCCAGTGTCGCACCCACGGTCTTGATGTTCGAGACCTTCCCCTTCAGCTCCCCCACCTGATCCTCGGTCTGATCAAGATGACCGTTCATCCGGTGCAGGTGGCGTTCGATGGCATCCATTCGGACCTTTATCTCCACGTCCCCCTTCAACAGCTCGATGGTCAACCTGTCGAGCTTGTCGAGCAACTTTACGACCGCCGTCGCCTCACCAGATGCCAGCGGGCAGAATCCGCGCTCCTCCCTCACTCGACTGCCTCCCGCCCCGTCAGATGAACCTTCACTCCCCCCTTGACCTGCCAGTCGGTTCGTCGGTCGTGGAAAATCCGCCCCAGGATGAACAGGTCAACCCCCTTTCCGGCACTGAGGTCCAGACAGGACTCGGCCATGGTCACGTGCACCAGTTTGAAATCGGTCGTATAGGTGAACCTGCCTCCGGGCAGCGGAATCGAGAGGTCAACCGCCCCCTTCGGCTTGCTGTAGGCGTGGGCAACGACCCCTGCCCCGCAGGCGATCCCCCGATAGACCGGCCGTCCCACCACCAGGCTCTGCCGGTCGATATCACTTGCCTGTCTGAGGTGGGAATCGTAAGCCAGCCGCCAGTCGCCGAGGATGCCGTGATCGCCGTTGAGGTCGTAGCCGTAGAAATCGCGGCCGGTCTCCCTCTCTAACATTACGTCCACCTTCAACCACGACCATTCAGCGCCGCTGGATACCTGGTAGTCGGCGACGCCGCCTACATTCGGCGAGCGGAGGGACAGCGCCACGGCTATGGCAAGAGGCGCCCACCAGCTCAAGGTCCCTCCGGTTCCTCAAGCCTCTGGTATCCGTGATCCGAGAGGAACTGCTCGAATTCGCCCGACAGCCGCACCTCCCAGGCGATACAGTAGTCCCTCTGGGCCAGCCAGCTGAAGTCTTCATCGAGATTGACCCACATCGCCCCGGCCCAGGCCGTATCACCGGTCTCTGTGTGAATGACGGGAACGCTGGCTTTATCCGCTGGTCTGGCGTGAAACTCTGTGTCTCGATAGATGAACATCAACTGCCAATCGACGGCGTATACAGAACCCGCCAACAGCAGGACTGTCAATATGACAATTAAGTGCTTCATATCGTTATCCCGTATCGCTTGGACAGATATTTCTCAACCTTCTGACGGTCAGCACCTGAAAGAACCGAATCATAAACAATTATCTCTGCAGTATCTCCTGGATACCTGTTTCCAGAACCATCGTGTTTGGCAAATATCCCTATGTTTCCCCCCATCGCAAGCTCGGTATAGGGCTTGTTCCCCAAACTTGCACCATCTCTCCACATATATATCTTGTCATTTGTAGCATCCAGTTTCCAGACCAATATCTGCCAATTATCGGTTGCCAATGCCACCGCACGATAAGTTCCATCGTAAATGCCTGTCTTTTTTTCAGTGCCAATCGTGTGGGCAATATTCATATAACCCGTTTGAATGCTGAATAGATAGATGTAAGATGTAGTTAGTGCGTCAGGTTCGTGAACTATGAAAAAAGTGAAATCCTTTGAAGCTGATGACAAGGTAGAATTGGCCATAAAATCGTCAACGCCATCAGTCCTTAATATGGGTTTTCCATTCAGGGCGTTTGCCACATAGACTGGCTTTTTAGCATCAGTGCTTTGAACAAAATCCTCTCCATTGCCCGACTGGTCGGCCCAGGCACTCACCCTGTTGGATTCGTCGTATGTGACGTCGAGATCAGCCCTCAGCCACAGGCACAGACCGTCGATATCCACCGGTGAAAACACTTCCTGAACCGTCTCGCGACCCCAGGGACCGCGAGACCAGGGCGGGCGGTCATCACTCCGCTCCCACCCTCTTCCCCAGCTCACGACAGAGGCTGCTGCGAGCAGAAGTATCCCGAGCTGCAGCGAATGCACCATACGCTTCATCATATCACCTCGATTAATCAATGTTCGCAGATCAGGCTCCAATCGACCTGGCAGGTATCCCCGATCTCGCTTTCGAGGATGAGCCTGACGTAGCCCCCTATCAGCAGCCGCGCCGGAAACAGCCACCGGCGGGAGGTGTTGCTGAGCGGTTCGAAGCGCCACTGCCCGTAATCGGGATGGTCGAAGGCGTCTGAGGTGACGAACAGATTGGACGAATCGCTGTTCCAGAAGGGGGAGGCACTGGTGTCATAGGCACACTCGAAACGGGCGGCCTGAACCTGCGCCGAATCCCCATTCCCCCAGGTTGACAGCTTCATCCCGATGGTGAAGACCTCCGGGTTGAAGATCCCGATATTGCGGTTGTCAGCCTCACTCGCCGACGGCGAATAACCCACCTGCAGCCAGGCTGTGGTGCAGGGATGGGCTGTACCGCGGATCAGACCCTGTCCGGTGTAGAGGACCGGATAGTGCTCACCAACCAGCAGATCCCCAGCCGGCTTATTGGGAAGCGATGGGGTCGGTTGGCTGTAGCCCTGCACCGCCATTAGAGCGAACGCCAGGGACAAGAGTATCGAACGTAGCATCTCATTCCTCCGTAACTATTAGTTTTTCAGGAAATCCCCGGTACCAGGTCCCGTTCCAGCGGAAGCGTGGGAGCCCGCCCCAGCGGTCGGGTCTTGCAGCCGGGTCCGACAGCATAAAACCCGTGCCCGGATGAGCACCGCGATAGACCAGCGAGCCCTCCGTCACCCGCAGCACCTGGTCGTAGTAGAAATGGCAGATGTGACCGTCATAATCCCGCCCCGGAATATGCTCACAGCGGCGGATATCCTCACCGCAGATCGAACAGGTCGGGAGTTTGAAGGTGAAGCCGATGGAGGCCTCGTTGTAGATCCCGCCGTCAATGTTGACCCGCAGGTCTTCGCTGGTCGAATGAGCCCGCAGCCAGTAGAACCTGGGCACGATGTAGCTGACCCCTGTGGCCGGGTCCTTCCGGATGCTGCCACCGAAGAAGCGGGCAATGCCGAGCGTGTCCTTGCGGTGTCCCACCAGGGCCGGCGCACCCTGAACCAGCTCGAGCAGGCGAGGCAGCTCATCAGTGCGGAATCGGCCGAAGCCGGCATCAACCCCATCCCCGGCCAGACGACAGCGCCGGACATAGATGTCACGGGCTGTCACCGGCACCAGAGGCGGATTCGGCAGCGAGTTGATGATGGCGATCTCCTCATCCGACACCTTCGACCGCTCCCCAAGCAACTCCCCCGAGAGTTCACGATATATCCACTCCATCAGCGCACCTCACCTGTCAGTTCAACTTTGATCTCGCCCTGTTCCCGGAGAGCGGCATTCAGCTTCCTTATGAGGTTAAGCCAGATGCAGTCCGCCTCAGCGTTGTCATCGAGGTTCGGTTCAGGACATTTTATCGTCACTGGTAAACTCAACTCTAAGATCATTTTTTCTCCAAATTCTGTTCCGGCCGGGTTGGGAACCCGGCTCGGCGACAAACCCGATACCTTATTCCTTATCATCCTGCCGGAACGCCTCTGTGTAGCCCAGCTTGCGAGCCCCCTGGTCCTTGGATATGTATCCGCGGCGGACCTTCAGGTCTATATTCTCGATCTCGACCCTCTCGCCCCTGGCCCTCTCCAGCCGGAACGGGTCGGGTAGTGAGACGAAGCGGTGGCGGACCCGGGCCTCGACCTTGTGCAGTCCCAGCTCCAGGTTGCACAGCCAGTCCGCCAGATCGGCGCCCGACTTGCGGTGAGCCTCCACCATCTGCATCAGAAGGTCGAACTGCGATTGCACCCACTGGTGAGTAGCCTTCTGGGTGCGACCGAGCACCCAGGGGTAGAGCTTCAGCCCGGTGATGACATCCTCGATTACCTGCTCCCGGTTCAGCCGCCAGCCCCACTTCAGACCCTCACCCCCGATAACCGCCACCTCGACGTCCCCCCAGGTGAAGATGTTCTCGTCGGGCTCCAGGTTCTGGAACTCCTTCACAACGTCCTGGAAGTAGCTGTTGGCACGGCTGGTGTATTCACGGTCCCCCTCCCATGAGAAGCGTTCCGGCCGGTTGACCTTGATCTGCAGACGCGGCGTGCCGGCGTTATGGCTCGAACGCGCCATATCCTCCAGCATCAGCTGCTCGATTTCGGCCACGAACGGAATCGAGGCCAGCGGTTCGATACCGGCGGGGTTGGTCAGGTCGGTGCCCAGCGTGCCGTAGAAGAAATGTTCAGGGTTCACCTCCAGGCTCTCAGCAATCGGCACTTGGCTCTCGGCACTCGGCTCTCGGCGTTCGCCGTTCAGGCGCTGACGAGCGCCTGAGTCCGAGAGCCGAATCTCGTCATCATCGATATAGGGGGTCCACCCCTTCTCCGTGTGTATCCAGGTTACCCTGTAGGGGTCGATGAAGCGGAAGTGATCGATCGAACCGGCGTCCTCGGTCAGGACGGCCTCCCCGGCGAACCGTCCGGTGGTGAACAGCTCCAGGAAGTAGGCCTCGGTCAGCTTGGTCAGCCCCGAGCCGCGACCGTAGGGCATCTCGAGTATCCTCCGGTCCAGCTCGGACAGAATCCGGGTGGCCCTCTCCCGCTCGGAGGCTGAGCCATCGACCTCCCTGATGACCTGTGTTGTGCATAGCCTGACCCAGGCCCATACCCCGGCCGATATGACCGGTATGGTGTCGCGCATCCAGCGGTAGAACTCACCCCGATTCCAGCCGCTCCAGTAGAAGTCAACCGGCCAGGTGCTGGCGACGCTTCCGGCGCCGATCAGGGTCCAGTCAGGGCGGGTGCTGCGTGCAGATCGCCGCACCGGTCTGATCCGTCGTGGATGCCGTATCACCGGATTGACACGCCTGGGGTGTCGCCGCCTTCCGTTAAGCTCAACGCCTATGGAAGCCGGCTTCCCCCCGCGAACCTTGATCAGCCCCTCCATGTCGCCTGAATGCCTCTGTTTTCTCCAGAAAGTCATTGTTGAATCCATGTAAGAATGCGAGGTGGCCCGACATTCCTGTCGGGCAGGCAGGACGGTATAGTCACGCCTACCATACAGATATAGAATTGTGGTGTCGGGTGTCCCCACCCGACACCAAATGTTATTTCCCGCTGTCAAACGAGGACGCCTGATGGCAATTAAGAGTCACCACTTAGCCCCCATCACCCTGGCGCCCGACCAGTTCACCGGCTTCTGAGCGTAGAGGTTCACGATCAGGTAGCGCAGGGCGTCCATAGCGTGGTCGTGAACATCATCCTTGGCCGGTCTGTCCTGTCCCTGTTCCCAGCGGTAGTGGCGCAGATGGTAAAGGGTCCGCTTGAGGTCGGGGGAAAACCTGAGCCTCACCCGACCGTTAGCATCGAGGAGAAGCGATTTGACAAGCTCAACGCCGGTCATCACCTCAGAGGTGCGCCAGACCAGCTTGAAGCCGCGCTGCCCCAGCCTGTCCACCGCAGAAAGCCCGCTGTCGGATACGGCTGCCCCGGCCGGGTCACAGCCACTCCAGGTGACCTCGGCTTCGGTTATCCCGTGGCGGCTGTCAACCTCCCGAATCGCCTTGGCCATCTCATCGATGGTGGCGTCGAATCCCTCCCACTCATCGAAGACGGTCATCTCTCCGTCCGGAGTCACCTGAACCCAGACCACATAAGGATGACGGTAGCCGAAGTCTATGCCGCGGCAGGTCCGTCCGGCGGCAGGGTTCCATCGGTAGGGTCGGGCCAGGATGTGGAGCTCCGGCTCGAATTCGTCATAGACCCGGTCGGCCAGAACATCAAAATCAATCTCATATTCCTGACGCCAGCGCGCCTGGGACAGCCCCCGCCGGGCCTCTGTGAGCCAGGCTTCGTCCCGCTGAGGATGCTGGGACCAGTGCAGCCGCAGCTTGCCGAAGCCGTTTGACCTGTCGGTATAGAGCATATAGAAGACGTTGTCCGTGCCGTTGGGGGTCGAGACCCCGACGAAGCTGCCTCCTGAATCGACCGCCGGTTTGACCGCCGCCCAGATGCCCTCCGACCGCGTCGTGAAGGCCATCTCATCCCAGAAGACACCTTTCGGGCTGTGCATACGGGGCGCATATTCCGTCGCCGGCAGTGCGATAATGCGGCTCTGTGACGGCAGAACCACCTCCTCGGCCTTGACCCGAATCCCATCTCGCAGGTCTTCGGGCAGGTTTGTGACCATAACTCGAAGCCGCTCTATTAACTCACCGGTATCCCTGGCCCCTTTGGATAACAGGATGTAAATCCCCGGCTCGCCGCAGTGGGCGCTGAAGAGCATCCAGGCGCATACCGTCCAGGTGGCCATCATCTGGCGTGACTTGGCCACGATCAGTATCCGATTCTTGCAGAGAGCATCAACCAGACCCCTTGCGAACGGGTAATCGGGAAACGGCTTGATACCACCGGTGGCATCGAGGGTTCGAACGTTATCCAGGATCCAGTTCCAGGCGTCCTCCACATCCCCCTTGTTGCCAACTGAGCGAATGGTAATCCTCTGTCTTTCATCTCTGGTCGTCATCTATCGGCGTTTGGTGTTCGGCTCTCATGTTCGGCTTCCATCATTCTTCACTCATCAATTGTCATTCCCAGTCCCAGCTTCGGTTACGTTTCTTGTCGCCAGGGTGTGAAAGCGGTGATTCGAGGAACGGTCTAAGCGTGGCCCAGGCATTTACTCCCAGCTCCCGCGCCAGTGATAGCCAGGCCTTGGCCCTTCCTTCAGCGGCAGGGACGCCATCCGAGAGAGCTCTCGAGGCCAGACCGCGACAGACAACGCTCAGCGAGAGCTCGGTAGCGCCGGTTTTCAGCCCCTGGTCGCTCGATTCTGAGCTGTATCCCTCTTTAAGCAGGGTCGCGATCTTGTCTTCGGCCTCGGTGATGGCCTCGGGAATAAGCTGGTCGGCGCCGGAAGCGGCGTTGAGGCTGTAATCGACCCGGACGGTGGTGTCAGGCTTCATCTTTCCAGAGGTGGTGGTTGTGATCTCGCCGGTGGTCCAGTTGATGGTGTAGTCCGTATCGCGCTGCAGAATCTCGTAGCGGAGGCAGAACAGGTCAAAGAACGCCCCATCTGACAGGTTGCCGCCGTCAATCCGCCGTATCTTCCCGTCGCTCCAGTTCACGGCGTAGTCGATCCCCTCCGTATAGACCACCTGCAGGCCGTCATCGTCGGCGACCACCAACTGACCCGGCACCAGGTTGTCATAGGAGAGCTGCACCCAGGTCTCGCCGTTGAGCTGGACGCCGGACTGGCCGGCCGGTTCGAACACGGCGATCCGTTTAACCTTTTCGCTCTCTTCGACCAGTCCTCTATGCGGCAGCGAACCGCTGCCCGTTGCTGAGATATCGACGGCGACGTCGTGATAGTCCGTCGGTCGGCGGTCGAGGTCAAAGAGGTGTTTTTTTACTGTATCAGCGTCTGTCCAGGACATCTGGTCTCCTTGTTATTTGGTAGGGGTGGCATTTATGACGCCCTAAACGGGCGCAATAAATTGCGCCCCTACCCTCTATCCGCAATCGTGTGACCCGTCCCGAAACTTCGGGATTGCAATCCGTATCTCTCCAGAAATATGCCTTGTAGCTTTCGAAAATCATCATACAAGCTGCAGATGCACTGTGACCATCAGGGTCGCGTTCTGGGCGGCGCCGGCAGCGATGAGAGTGGTATCGACGCCGTTTATCATTAAGTAGACATCGAAGAAGCCGGCGTTTTCGAAGGCGCAGACGGAGAGTCTGTCGCCCTGGTCGGCGGTGACGTTTCCCGTGCCGCTGACCAGAATCGAGCCGTCCCAGCAGTCGATACGGTAAGCTCTGACGGGTTTGGGCATGGGAAAGCCATCGCCCTGCTCACCACCGGCGCCCTTCAGGTAGGCGGAGTATGTCGTTAGTTCGGCAGAGAAGCAGAGTAGGAATTCTGAACGCCTGGCCAGGAGATAGTTCAGGGTGTGGTTGATTGACATGGGTTATCCTATTAGTCGGGACTCAGGCTTCATGCTACGCACTCACACCTAAGAGTTATTACTTCGCGCCTTTGCGCCTTTACGTGAAACCACCCCCCGGGGCGAGCTCAGGGCCCCATCATTAAGAATATTCTGACCCGTCTATCGCCCCGGGGGCTTATATGGCTTTCAGCTGTCAGCTGTCAGCTTTCAGTTTTGACTTTTCTTTAGCTGATCGCTGAACGCTTAGTAATCCGACAGCAGTGCCGCGCCGTCGAGCATCACGGTATAGACCGACTCCTTCGACACCACCGCCGATTCGAGCTTCTGGCTGATGACCTTCTCGGCCTCGATCATCAGTGGCTGTGAGACCGATTCGCGCACAGCAAAGCGGCTGTCGATGGCAAGCACCTTGGTTGTGGTGGCATTCGGGACGATGACCAGCCTTGCGTTGACCGGCAGGAATGAGCG
>MWJR01000110.1 GCA_002127415.1 Calditrichaeota bacterium AABM5.125.24 | reverse complement strand
ACGTCCACCTCGGCAACAAACCTGCCCTCACGGACTAATTTCGCATGGCGTCTTTTCCTCATTTCCTTCTCCTTAAAAATCCTTTCTCCCAGAATTCAGGTTTCGGTCTGTAGGCAGTGACGAGAACTGCCGGATTCGTATGCCCCTTCGGTATTCCCCAAATGACGTGAACTGGCTGATTCTTGTGATCCTTCTGCAACACCAACACGCACGGACCTTTCGGATACTCTGGATAGTCTTCTATTACAACTGCATCGACAACGCCATTTATAATTTCCCGAACATAAATGTCATCCGCTGCCAATTCATCGTAGCCGTGCTCAGAGATACGGATATTACCTTCTTGAACAAGCTTTCGAATGGTATTAAGTGTTTTGCTCAACATCACCCTTAAAATGACGCCATTCAATCATTACTCCACCACCTCGTAATCGGCCTCCTCAACCTCGCCCTCGTCCTTTCCTTTCTTCTCATCCCTGGGTGGGGGCTCTGTCTCAGCGCCGGCTGCCTGCTGCGCCTGCTGGGTCTGCTCCTGCTGCACCCGCTCGTATATCCTGGTCGAGACCTCCTGCCAGATGCGGTCGAGGTCGTCGGAGGCGTTCTTGATGGCCTGCATGTCGCTCCCCTTCAGCAGCTCCTTGATGCGGTCCACGCCGGCCTGCAGCTTGGCTTTGGAGTCAGCGTCCACCTTATCGCCGAGCTCCTCGATCTGCTTTTCGGTCTGCCAGACCTGCTGGTCGGCGCGGTTGCGGGCATCGACCTCCTCTCTGCGCTTCCTGTCCTCCTCAGCGTAGGTCTTGGCGTCATCCCTCATC
The DNA here is from genome assembly GCA_002127415.1 of Calditrichaeota bacterium AABM5.125.24. Classification (GTDB taxonomy): domain Bacteria; phylum Electryoneota; class AABM5-125-24; order Hatepunaeales; family Hatepunaeaceae; genus AABM5-125-24. The sequence goes on along the minus strand of MWJR01000110.1, from coordinate 9,152 downwards.
TTCTTGACCTCTTCGTCGGTCAGCCCGGAGGAGGCCTGGATCTTGATGCTCTGCTCGCGGCCGGTGGCCTTGTCCTTGGCTGAAACTGACAGGATGCCGTTGGCGTCGATATCGAAGGAGACCGCTATCTGCGGGATGCCGCGCGGCGCCGGAGGGATGCCGTCGAGCTGGAAGCGGCCGATGGTCTTGTTGTCTATGGCCATCGGACGCTCCCCCTGCAGCACGTGGATATCGACCGTCCGCTGGCTGTCGGAAGCGGTCGAGAATATCTCCTCCTTGCGGGTCGGGATGGTGGTGTTGGCGGTTATCAGGGTGGTCAATACGCCTCCCAGGGTCTCGATGCCGAGCGAGAGGGGCGTGATGTCCAGCAGCACGATGTCCGCAACGTCGCCGGCCAGAACGCCGCCCTGAATCGCGGCGCCCATCGCCACCACCTCATCCGGGTTTACCGACTTATTGGGCTCCTTGCCGAACAGGTTCTTCACCGCTTCGATGACCGCGGGAACGCGCGTTGAACCGCCGACGAGGATGATCTCGTCGATGTCGCTGGGGTTCAGCTTGGCGTCCTGCAGCGCCTTCTCGCACGGCCCGATACTGCGCTGGATAAGGTCAGCCACCAACCGCTCAAACTGAGCGCGGGTGATGTTCATATCGAGGTGCTTGGGGCCCTCGGCGGTGGCGGTGATGAACGGCAGGTTGATCTGGGTCTGGGTTGCGCTCGAGAGCTCAATCTTGGCCTTCTCACAGGCCTCCTTCAGCCGCTGGAGCGCCATCGGGTCGTTGCGCAGGTCGATCCCTTCCAGCTTCTTGAACTCGTCGGCCACCCAGTCGATCAGCTTCTGGTCTAAGTCATCGCCACCCAGATGGGTGTCACCGTTGGTCGAGCGCACCTCGAAGACCCCCTCGCCGATCTCGAGGATGGAGATATCGAAGGTGCCGCCGCCCATATCATATACGGCGATCTTCTGGTCCTTCTTCTTGTCCAGACCGTAGGCCAGCGAGGCGGCTGTCGGCTCGTTTATGATCCGCTCGACCTTCAGCCCGGCGATTTCACCGGCGTCCTTGGTGGCCTGGCGCTGGGAGTCGTTGAAGTAAGCCGGCACCGTGATGACTGCGCGGGTCAGCTTATCCCCGATGTAATCCTCGGCGGACTGCTTCATCTTCTGAAGGATAACGGCTGAGAGCTCGGGTGGGGAATACACCTTGTCGTCTATCTTGACCCTGGCCATCCCGCCGTCGCCCTTGATCACCTCATACGGCACCTGCTTCCGCTCGTTGTCGACCTCGCCGAAGCCGCGCCCCATAAAGCGCTTGATCGAATAGACGGTCTTCTTCGGATTGGTAACGGCCTGCCGCTTGGCCGGACCTCCGACCAGCCGCTCGCCGCTCTTGGAAAATGCCACCACCGATGGGGTGGTGCGGCTACCTTCGGAGTTCGGGATTACCGTAGCCTGTCCACCCTCCATCACTGCCACGCAGCTGTAGGTGGTCCCCAGGTCGATGCCGATTATCTTGTTGGTCATTTTATCTTCCTGTTTATGTTAAGGTTACTGATTTACTTGGTTAATCTTTGTAAAATGGTATCACACGCCCTGATATGCGGGACAACAAGCCCAAATGGGGAGGGCCGACATTCCTGTCGGCCAACGCGGACAACTGTCCGCGCTTCCTGGGTGTAACCCATCAACTTGTATCAAATGCTCTATTGACTGACCTATTGTGAGCAAACGACGTGCCAGTTGTAGAGATGAATTATATAGAGTTTAAGCTCTTAAATAATAAGCATTATAGTATAATTGGGTGGGTCTGATGGAATCTTGCCAATTAAGAAATGTATGCCATTACGGCATAATCTGCCATTATGGCAGGCGGAGACTGTCGATTGCCTCTTTTAATACTACTTTAGCTTTCCCGATAACCTCTTCTGGTGAGACCTCTGTAGCTGCCTCAACAGCGCAATGGAGACGCTCAGAATCCGCGCCCAGCCTGAGCGCCCCCAGGACGTGGGAGAGGAGCTGGCGCGGCCTGTGTTTGGTCGCCAGCATCGCTACCACGCACAGCTCCCGCACGACGGGATCGAGACCCTCCCGGGCCAGCACCTTGCCGTAGCCTTCCACCAGCATCGCCTCGCGGAGTTCGGGGGCGATGGCGGCGACCCGCTCTATCAGCCGCTCGAAGTTGGGGCCGTAAACAGCCCGGCAGAGTTCAATGCCGCGCTCCAGCCAGGTCTCTACGTTCCGGGGGGAATAGTGGAGGTCGTGGCACTCAGTCTCGGAAGGCCTGCTGAATTCGGCCAGGATGCGAAAGCCCTCCAGGGCGGTCGGGTAGCCGTCGAACAGATAGCTGGTGAGGACGACTTCGCGGAGTTGCGATGGCAGGACGCCTTCCGCTGATGCCTGGCGGAAGGCGTCCCTCAGTTGGTCTTCGCTGCCGCAGCAGAGTGCGGCAGCGACCCGGCACAGGTGCCGTTCAACCTCCGGCGAGGCTATTCGATCAGTCCCTTGCATTTCTTTATGTAGTGTTCGGATATCTCCCGCCAGGCTCGGTCCTTCTTGGCCTCTTCGAAGGCTGTTACAGCCTCCTTCTTGCGGCCCAGGTTCATCAGGGCGAACCCCTTCTCATACCAGGCTGCGGCGTATGCCGTTTTATACGCAAGGCAGTTATCTGCGGCAAGGAGCGCCTTTAAGTATGCTCCTTGTTTGTTCAGGGCAACAGCGAGATGATGGTTCCCCTGCCAGGATCGGGGATTGATTTGTACCGCTCTTTGAAGTACTGGAACTGCTTCTGCTCGCCCTTGTTCTGTCAGCGCACGTCCTAAACCTATCCAGGCGTCTGCATATTCCGGATTGAGTTCAGTGGCGTGTCGGTAGTAGGCCTCGGCCTCCTCGTAGCGCTTGGCGCGCAGGTGGACGTTGCCGATGCCATAGTAGGCCTTGACCTGGGTCGAATCGAGTTCGATCGCCCGCCGGTAATACTTAAGGGTGGCCTGTTCATCCCGCTGCCTGGCTGCCAGATTGCCGAGCGCCACATGAGCCAGTGCGTAGGAGGTATCGATCTGGACGGCTTTCTCAAAGGCGCTGCGTGCTTGGTCGTAGTCGCGGAGCTTCTGGTGGGCCACCCCGAGCATATAGAAAGCCGTCGCATTGGAGGGGTCTAATGCGAGTAACTCCTTATAGCTCTTTACCGCCGCGCTGTAGCGACCGGCCATGAAGTGTCCGCGTCCCTCTTTGAATAGGGCCCCGGCGCGGACGTCGGATTCAAGTGTGGCTTGCAGCTTCTCCTTAAGCTCCTCCATCTGTTTGTTAAGCTCGTCCCACTTTCTCTTGAGTTCGTCATATCGGTCGGGGTCCTGTGCATCCGATGCAGCCTTCATCTCCTGAGCCACCGACTCGATCTCAGCCACTACCTTTTTCAGTTCGGCCTCGATGTCCTCCTGCCCGACAGCCGGAAGGTGGGTGATTAATAGAATTGAAACCCCTACGCAAAGGTTCCAGATGGTAGGTCGCATTTTTTATCCTTCTGTGGTTTTGCTTTTATCCTGAATCCAGTGATAAGTTCAATAAATGTCATTGCGAGCGAAGCGAAGCAATCTCAAAGCATAGGGGCCGCCAGCCGGGGCCCTCTTCACCTTACCAATAGAACGCTCCGCGTGAGCCGACTCACCCTCGTATCGGCGGTCAGGAGATACCACCCGGACGGCAGCCCCGTCGCTGTGAGGCTGAAGCTGTGTCGCCCTGCAGGCAATACTCCGGTCCAGATTTCTCGCGCCTGATGACCAGACAGGTTGCACAAGGTGATACGAACATCCCGGGCGGCCCGGGTCTCGAACTCGAACCGCGAGAGGCTGTTGAACGGGTTAGGATATGGGGCTGACAACCGAAATCCCGCGGGCAGTCCTTCTACCGGTTCAGGTGCGTCACATCCGGCAACCACGAAAGACCAGCTATGCTCGGCCTGACCAAGGTATAGGCCGTCATCGACCACTACCAGCACCACATAATCGCCGTCCCGTCTGAATGTATATCGGAACGATCCCCCCCGGCCGGATTCCACCTCGTTGACGAACCAGGTGTAGGTCAGTTCGTCCTCATCCGGGTCTTCGGCCTGGGCGGTGAATTCCATCTCCTCGTCACCCTGGACCTCTTCGAGACTTTCGGGTGACCAGGAGGTGATGCAGGGCGGGTGGTTCTGGTTGAAGAACCAGGCGCCGATGTCAGCGCGGGTGCCGTCGGGGTCCAGGTAGTTGGGGTCGCCGGCATCAACCACAGGGGAACCTTCAAGTGGATGGAAGTCGCCTATGCCGGGATTCATCAGCCGTGGACTCTCGCTGATGTCGGACGGACCGGGATCGATGCCGTGATAATCGTCGCGTCCGTTCCCCCAGACGTCGTTATAGTTTATCCAGAAGTTGCTATCCTGAGCATAGATGCCGTTGTTCCCGTTGGTGGTGAGGATATTATTGATCGCCGACCCGGTGCTGTTGTAAAGGAAGACCCCGGACTCCGAGTTGTCGAGGATGGTATTGTTCAGGATGGTGATCTCCTGCGAGCGATAGACATAGACCCCGGAGTCATACCCTCGATATACGACATTCCGGCTTAGTTCAATCTGGCTGCACTGTTCGATGGAGATGCCTCGACCGCCGCACTCAATCAGGACATTGCCGATCAGGTCGGCGCCCCTGGCCGGATACAGCCTGATCCCGTATTCAACGACATCGGTGATATAGCAGTCACTGATGGTTGGTGATGCGTCGTCGATTACGGCTATACCGTTGTCGCCGCACTCCGATATCCGGCAGTCGCTGATAGTTGGACGGCTCGAACCGAGGATGGCGATGCCGTTGGCCCCGATGTTTGTGATGGTGCAGCCCGATATGTCAAGGTTTGAATTGAGGAGTCTCAGTCCGGCATTATCGTGGTGTGCGATGAGCAGATGTCTTATCTGTGGAGCGGCATTCTCCAGCTCAAAGCCACGGTTGGCGAACTTGACGGTGCAGTATTCCATTAAGCCGGCGTCCGATCCGCGACCGGAGAACTTTATGCTGCGCCAGTCATCCGGCCGCAGCGCACTCGAGTAAAAGTGGATGCTGTCCTCTTCAGTTCCGGCGGCCAGAAGAACGCCGAACACGTCGAAGCCATGGTGGCCGGTAAATTCGACCCGCACCCCCGGCTCGATGACCAGCGAATCATCCTGGGCGAGCCTCAGAGTGCCTATTACCACATAGATCCCGTTTTCGGGGCTCCAGCGTCCGGACACATCGCCGGATACAATCACGTCGCCCCAGGCCGGACAGATCGACAGCATCAGTGCCGCCAGGTAGGCGAATAGCCCCGCACCTCGTGCGCGTATTATAATTTGGTAACTCAGACGGTTCATCATCTCCTCCTTGCCGTAATATAGAATCGTTGACCGATGGCAGACCCCCTCGTCTGCCTGTAAGAAATAGAATATAAAATCTCCAACTTTCTCAATGTGGCACCACTGATCCCTCGAACCGGATCCCGGGATCGAAGCCGATGGTTCCCGGCTCCTCCGCCAGATTTACCAGCAGCCGGTCGGTCAGTTCGACCATCCGGGTCAGCTTGGCGAAGTTCAGCCTGTCCGGCGTGTCGTCCGGGCTGTGGTAGTCGCGGTGAAACCCGCTGAACAGGTGGACCGCCGGCACCCCCGCCCGGTGGAATGGGGCTGCGTCGCCGAAATGTGAGAAGCTGTTCACGGGGCGGATATCGACATTGAGCTCCACCATATCCGCCGTGCCGCGCAGGATGTCCCGCAGTTGCGGCGAGGCTGCGGAAAAGTAGGCCGCGGCGTAGCCCGGCTCAGGGATTGCATCGGGGCGAGTGACCTCGCTTGTGTTGGCAAAGCCATCACGCCCGATCATATCCAGATTGATCATCGCCGCAACTGCCTCTCGGGGCACAGGCAGATTTCCGACCAGCCACTTCGAACCGAGCTGGCCGTCCTCCTCGGCGGTGAATAGGGCCGCGATCAGTCCACGCCTTGGGCGGTTTTCCCGCTCCGCCCAGCGCCGACAGACCTCCAGCAGCCCCGCCACGCCGCTGGCGTTGTCGTCCGCGCCGGGATAGTAACCCTCTCCTTTATTCCCTTCCACGGTCACCCCCAGGTGGTCATAGTGTGCTCCGACGATGACGTATTCAGGAACCGAGCCGTCGAACCTGCCGACGACGTTATAGCCTGACGTCATACTGTCGCTTGTGAAGGCCACCTTAAGATGGACAGTAACTTCGGATTGCAGATTGTCCGGCGGCTGCAGGACTGATTGCAGATTACTTCCGTCCAGATACACAATCGGGAAGTCCGGTTCTGGTTTGGGCAGATCCACCAAACGCCTACTGGCTCTGCTGATCTCCTCTGTGAGGCCGGTCGGGGGCCAGCCTTTGCCGGATCCCGGCGGGTAGGCTACAATCAGCATCGCCGCTCCGGCTCGCTCTGCCGCAGCAGCCTTGAAGGGAACCAGGGCGTGTCGGCCGGCTTTTTTCACCGGTATGTCTCCGCTGCCGGGAAGAACCAGGGCGGCCCTGCCTGCTGCGACGCTGAAGTCGTCACGGCCCAGCTCCTCTGCCGAAATACCGTAGCCGCAGACGGCGATCTCTGAGGTCAAATCGACCGCTGCCAGCCGCCTGGGAAATACATAGAAACCGTTCCCCCACCTGAGCTCATCTGTAGAGCCACTCACCCCCGTTATCTTCAGCGAGGTTTGGGCCGTATCCAGCAGGGCCGTAGTCAGCGGAACCCTCTGCATGTAGCTGGTATCCCCGAACGCGGGCCACAGCCCTATCTGGTGGAGTTGCTCGGCGAGCCATAGCGCCGACATGTCGCCATATGGCCCGGGAACGTCGCGCCCGGCAAGTTCGCTGCCGCAGAGATAGGACACATCCGACTGCAGCCGCAGTATCGCCTCAGTGTCCTGTCCTGCGGCACCCGTCACCGCGATAAAAAGGCTGAAGGAAAGGGGGAGGACATCTTTAATCATAAATCCTTTGGTCCGAATGCAGTCGGACTTGTGCCGAGCCGGGTTCTCAACCCGGCCGGTAGCCCGCCAGGTTTAGCCGGCCAGGTTAAGAACTTGGCGCGGCGTCCTATTTAATCCGCAGTCCGAAATCATCATCACGCTGTCTCGCCCACCGCCCGGAGGAAGACCGCCTCGAGGTCGCTGGTCCGGTAACGTTCGAACAGCTCCGCTTTGGATCCCACTGCCGCCAGGATGCCGTTATGGATGATCCCTATCCGGTCGCACAGCCGCTCGGCTTCACCCATATCGTGGGTGGAGAGGATGACGCACTTACCCTCCTGGCGGGCGGCTCTGATGAAGGTGACGATGTTGCGTGAAGCCAGCACATCCAGCCCTGCCGTCGGTTCATCCAGGATCAACACCGGGGGGTCATGAACCACGGTGCGGGCGATGGATACCTTCTGCTTCTGCCCGGTCGAGAGCTTTGCGCAGCGTCGCTCGAAGAAGTCGCCCATATCCAATTTGTCCCCAAGTTCGTCCACGCGATTATTCAATCGGTTATCGTCCAGTCCATACAGTCGCCCGAAGTAGGTAATCATCTCGCGGGCCGAGAGTCGTCCGTAGAGGCCCGTGTCGCCGCTGAGAAAGCCCAACGACCGTCGTGCGCCGTCCGGGTCGGAGCGGACGTCGCAGCCGTTTATGGTGGCTGTGCCGTCAGTGGGGGTCAGGATGGTTGCCAGCATCCTGAGGGCGGTGGTCTTGCCGGCGCCGTTGGGGCCGAGCAGACCGAAGATCTCGCCAGCCATCGCCTCGAATGAGATTCCCCTGACCGCTTCAACCCTGCCCCGCTTCCGGTCCTGGAAGTGCTTGACAAGTCCCGATGCTCGGACTAAAACCCGCTCCATTACCACTTCATCTCCTCTTACCTGCTGGCGGACGCCCCCAGCTTTCCCTGACTTTCGTCAGGACAGGTGCTGGGGCAAGCTCTCGTCCGCCAGTGACAAATAATATATATTAATCCGATCACTTAATAGTAGACATTAAACAAATCATCTATCCCCCCCGGTTTCCGGGGGGGAGTGAGATTGCAGACTGTCCACTATAAAGTGTTCTGAGTAATAAGTCCATAATGTCGCACGGGGGCGTGCGACAGCGGGCTTTTTATTCGCTACTGCCTGCGTATTCCTCATACCAGTCGGGGCGGTGGATCTCACCGCGCTTGTTTGAGTGCACCAGAACATACTCCCCTATCCCGCCTCGATCGACGAATACGAAGGTCACCCCACCTTCCAGCCGGTCGTATGTCCATATCTCATAGGGCTTGGCGCCCGTGTCGTGGGGATGGTTCTCGCGGTTGTTCGGTTCTCCATACAGCACATGGATGCGGCCGCGGTCGGTCTGGTGTCCGGGTTGTCTGGAGGTTTGCCAGCGTTGGTCGGCTTCAGCCACCCGCTCGCGGAACCGGTAACGCAGCGGCACCTCCGGGGTGGAGGGGTCGTCATCATACCGCCTCCAGAATGCCTCAAGGAAGTGGTATTTCTCAGTGGTGCTCATACTGCCGGAACGGTCGATCTGGTCGCGGGTCAGGAGGAACTCGATCTCGCGCAGCTCGGTGTCGATGGCCAGGCTGTCGAGGGTCGGTGTGACCGGTCGGGACGCCAGGTCGGGTCTGTATATGAAGAAGCGAGCCTCCTGCCGGGCGCTGTTGCCCGCTTCATCGGTGACATGGATGCTGAATGTATAGCTGCCGGTGGGGAGCTCCTCGAAGGTTACACTATCGATATCTGCAAATGACTGCGGGCCGCCGATGCAGGTGACAGCAGGCAAATTTACAACAACCTTCCCGACCCCGTTCACTATGGTGCGCTCGATGGTGTAATCAGCCGGCGCATCGCTGCCTGCAGGCGGGTATATCTCAATGTAATAGATGAAAAACGGTCTCCGGCGGCCGAACATCCGACCGGGGTTGGGAACCAGCGAGAAACCGCCCCGGTCAAATCTTGATAATACGCCACCAGGGAGTATGTAACCGGCCAGTTCGATGTCGGACAGGCACAGCTCGCCCGTTGGGAAGGACGCGATATCGACTCTGAGTGAACCGGTCCAGCGCTTACCGGAGACGCTGTCAACTGCGATGACCGAGATTTCATATCCGCCGGGTGGCAGGTTGTAGAGG